>JBAIXJ010000664.1:0-7745 GCA_037916645.1 Opitutales bacterium
CCCGCTTCGCCAGCGGCTGCACCTCGTTCACGAAGGCGTCCACCTGGTGCGGCGCCGCCCCGACGTAGCGGTTGCTCTCGGCGAGGATCGCCTGGAGCTGCTTTTTGCCGAGGCCGATGCGGCGGTCGCTCGCCAGCCGTGCCAGCAGGTCGGTCTCGCCGTTCGTGCTGCCGCTCCGCAGCGCCCGGGCCGCGGCCAGCGCGTGCTCCTGGATCGCGGCGTGCGCCACCTCGCGGCCCGCGCCGTTCTTGACCGCCTCCATGAGGATGGTGGTCGAGGCGAGAAAGGGCAGGTTGCGCTCATTCTCGAGCGCGATGGCGGCGGGGAACACCTCCATCTGGTTCAGCACGGTCAGGAAGGTTTCGAGCAGGCCGTCGAGCGCGAAGAAGGCGTCGGGCAGCGCCACGCGGCGCACGACGGAGCAGGACACGTCCCCCTCGTTCCACTGCCCGCCGCTCAGCCCCGCGGTCATGGTGACGTAGCCGCTCAGGACGACGTGAAACCCGCAGATGCGCTCGCAATTCCGGGCGTTCACCTTGTGCGGCATCACCGACGAGCCGACCTGGCCCTCCTTGAACCCCTCGGTCAGCAGGCCCTGCCCCGCCATCAGGCGGATGGTATGCGCGAAGCTCGCGCCGGCGGCGGCCACCTGGTGCAGCGCCGACACGACGTCGAAATCCAGGCTCCGCGGGTAAACCTGGCCCACCGCGATCAGCGGCGCATGGAAGCCCAGGTGGCGGAGCACCCTTCCCTCCAGCTCCGCGACCTTTTCGGCCCGGCCGCCCAGCAGCGTGAGCTGGTCGAGCTGCGTGCCGACCGCGCCCTTCAACCCGCGCACCGGGTAGCGGTCGATGAGGTTCTCCAGGCGCTCCAGCGCGATCAGCAGCTCCTGGCCGAACATGGCGAGCCGCTTGCCGAGCGTCGTGGGTTGGGCCGGCACGTTGTGCGTGCGCCCCGTGATCATCAGGTCGCGGTGCGCCGCCGCCTGCCGGGCCAGCGCCAGCAGAACCGCCGCCGCCTTGAAATGAACGACCTTGAGCGAGCGGTAAATCTGAAGCTGTTCCACATTCTCCGTCAGGTCGCGGCTCGTCAGCCCGAGATGGATGAACTGCCGGCCGGCCAGCTCCGAGAACTCCTCGAGCCGCGCCTTCACGTCGTGCAGCGTCACCCGCTCGCGCTTCAGGATGGAGGCGAGATTGATGATGTCCTTGACCCGCTCGTAGTCCTTGATCGCCTCGGTCGGGATCGGCACGCCGAGGTCCTTCTGCGCCTTCATCACTGCGATCCAGAAGTCGCGCTCGAGCAGGATCCGCCCGTGCACCGACCAGATGTCCTTCACCGCCGGCGACGCGTAGCGCTCGGCCAGGACGTTGGCGATGGGTGCCGCGGGCGGCGCCACGACCGCGGGCGGGACCGGCGGCGCATCGGAGGCCGGCGGGGGCGCGGCGTCCGGCGGCTTCACAGCGGGATTGGTGCCCGAATTGGCGAACGGTGGCTTCACGGCGGAAAACGGGAAGCCGCGAGCCGTAGCAAAACCCTCGCGCGATAGCTACCGAAAAATGACCCACTCCCGGGGGCAGGGCACCCGCCGCCCTCCGGTTCGAAGCTGGCATCTGTAGGCCGCCAGCCCCTCGACGCACTCGGGGCCTCGAGCCTGTCGAGACGGCCGGCTGGCGCCGGCTCCCATCTTCGAATGCGCCCCCGCGCGGCCGTGGTCAGCCGTCGATGTCCGCGCGCAGCTCGCCGACAAAACCGTCGGTGTTGCGGAGGCTGCGGAGCACGATCAGGACCACCTCCTCCGGGAAGCCGGACTCGAGGGTGATCGTGTAGCCGCTGAAGACGTCGTTCGATTCGTCGATGCCCCAATACAGGAAATTGCGGTCCGTCAGGCGCAGCATTTTCTGCATCAGCGCCGGGCCGTTCTTCGCCTTGGCCACGTTGATGTAGCCGCCCTTGTAGTGCGGGTAGACGCGGATGCCGATCGTCTCGTACGCCGTCACGCCGATGACCACCTCGAGTCGGTCGGAGTACTTCAGGCGGTCGCCGATGATGCCGACGAAATTGAACGGCTGGCCTTCGCTCTGCTGGAAAGTGACGGCCACGTCGTCCAGCTGAGCTGCGGCGGCCAGCACCTTGCGCAGGTGCTCCCGCGTGGCCTTGCGGGCTGCCTCCTTGTCGGCGGCTTCGTCCGCCGCCTGCAGGACGGCGAACAAACCCAGGCCCGCGAGAGAAAGAATCAGCAATCGAAGCGCTTTCATGGTGGGGGCGAATTCGGGGATTGCGGGGTTGGCGCCCGGCTGCGCCGCCGGACGCGCTGTCGCGGCGATCATCTCGCGCCCCCGGCTCCGGGGCAAGCCGGGACGGACGGCCCCGCGGCCCGGCCGGGCGGCGATTCACGCCCCCAGGCAGCGTACCGCCATCTCCCGCAGCACCTCCTCCTGTTCGTCGGGGCGGCGGATGACCTCCTCGAAGGCGCTGACAAACTCCTGCTGGTTGTCGATCAGGCGGCGCAGCGGCGGCAGTTCGCCGGCGCCCGCCAGCTTGCCGAGATACCACAGGTTCTGCGTGAAAAGGTTGAAGGAATTCTTCTCCGTCGCCCCGGCAAAGCGGTCCTGGTAGGCCGCCGCCGCGCGCTCGAATGCCGTCTTGTCCACCCCCCGGGCCCCGAGCCGCACCTCGCCGGTGTCGAGCAGCACGCGCAGCTGGATGAGCAGGCGGTTCCGGTTCTGCAGCGCCGCGAGGACCGGACGGGCGTCCTCGCCGGCGAAGAAGTGCCGGTGGAGCGCGGCGAGCGTCCATTTCAAATCGCCGCGGCCAAAGGCCTCCGCCGCCTCGAAGAAATCCCCCTTGGCGAAATTCGGCGTCAGCTCCGCGACATGCGCCTCCGTGATGGCGCCGCCGGCGCCCGGCCCCGGACCGGCGGCCGCGTCGGCGTAGGTGGCGAGCTTCCGCAGCTCCTCGACGAGCAGGCGGGCGTTGGGGCCGACCTTGGCCAGCAGCAGGGCCAGCGCGTCCGGCGCGATCGTCACCCCCTGGGCCGCCGCCTCCGCGAGCGCCACCTGCTCCAGCGCCGAGCCGCCGCCCTTCTCCTCGTCGCCGACGAAGGTGTAGTCCGCCGTCGTCTCGCACCATTTGACGAACGACCGCCGCCGGTCGACCGGCGCCGCTGTCACCACGACCGCCACCTCCGCCGGATTCAGCCCGCCGAGGATGGCCTGCAGCTCCTCGACCGCCTGGAGCGTGCCCTCGGCGCGGCCCGTCGGGGTGTCGGCGAGGAAGTTCACATCCTTCAGCCAGACCACGCGCTTGCCCCCGAACAGCGACAGCGCCTGCGTCGCCTCGCGCAGCCGGTTCACCGCCGCCGCCACCTCGCCGACGTTGTTGGCAAAACCGTTGACCACCTCGTGCGAGAACTCATCCGCCGCGTCCGCCGCGAGCGCCTCGTAGCGCTCCTTGCCCAGACGGTTCACCAGGAAGTCATCCGGGCCGCAGAAGAAGAGGAACGGTTTCGCGGGCATCGGGCTTCGGTTTGCCGCCGAATGCCGCCCGGGGCACGCCAAAAATGCGGCGGGACCGGCCCCGGGCGCACGCCTTCACGGGCAAACGGGATTTGTCGGACCCGGCCGTTTCTGCTACCGAACCGCTCCCGCCCCATGAACCCCGGCTCCGCCCTCCCCCTCCTCCTGTTCTTCGGCTTTACGGCCGGCATCGTCGCCCTCGCCCTGACGCTCGCCCTCAAACAGCAGCGCCGGGCCCGCGAGCAACTGACCGCCCTCGCCGCCCGGCTCGGCCTCGAGCTCAAGCGGCAGCCGGCCAAACTGGGCTTCGAGCCCACGCCCACGGTGGAGGGAAACCACCGCGGCCGCTTCGTCCGCTTCTTCAGCTTCACGACCGGCTCCGGCAAGAGCCGCACGACGTGGGTCGCCGTCTCGGCCGCGGCCACCGGCACCGGCGCCTTCACGCTGGATCTCGGGCACGAGAACTTCCTCACTCGCATGGCCATTGCGCTCGGCATGCAGGACATCAAGGTCGGCGATCCGGCCTTCGACCGCGCCTTCATCGTGAAATCCAGCGATCCCGCCTACGCCGCCGCCGCCCTCCTGCCGGAGATCCGCGCGCGGCTGCTGGCCGGGGTCCAGCACGGGATGTTCGGCCACCTGCGCATCGCCGATGGCCTGGTGCGCTACGCCGAGACCGGCGCGTTCGGCAATGAAGCCCAGCTCAACCGGCTCGTCGCCATGCTGGAGGTGGCCTGCGACCTGGCGGAAGTCGCCGAGGTTTATCCGAAGAAGTGATCCGACCGGACTCCGTGGGCGCCCGGCCTCAAAACAGTTCGAGCTGCGCGCCGCCCGGACGGCGGAAATGCGCGGTCGAAAGTTCGATTTCGCCGAGGCTGAGGCCCGCGCGGCGCGCCGCGGTCTTGAACAGGTCGTGGATCTGGTCAGCGAAGATGCCCTCGCCGCGCATGCGACGGCCGAACTGCGAATCGTTCAGCCGCCCGCCCCGCATCGCCCGCAGCCGCGCCAGCACCCGCTCCTTCTTCCCCGGCTCATGCGCGTCGAGCCAGGCCAGGAACACGTCCTTCACCGCGTGCGGCAGCCGCAGGAGCTCGCAGCCCGCGTACCGGGCGCCGGCCGCGGCCGCGGCAGCCAGGACGGCCGGGATCTCGTGGTCGTTCAACCCCGGAATGATCGGGGCCACCAGGACATTCACCGGCACGCCGACGGTCGCGAGCTGCCGGATCGCCTCGAGCCGACGGGCCGGCGCCGCCGCGCGCGGCTCCAGCGTCGCCGCCAGAGCGGCGTCCAGCGTGGTGATCGAGATGGACACCGACACCGCCTGATACCGCCGGAGTTCGGCCAGCACTTCGAGGTCGCGTGTGATCAGGAAATTCTTGGTCACGATGCCCACCGGCTGGCGGAACTCGGCCAGCACCTGCAGGCAGCGCCGGGTGATTTGAAAATGACGCTCGGCCGGCTGGTAACAGTCGGTGACCCCGCTCAGGCCGATCACCTTCGGGCGCCAGCGCGGCGCGGCCAGCTCCTCGCGGAGCAGCTCCGGCGCGCGCGGCTTCACCATGATCTTCGTCTCGAAATCAAGCCCGCTGCTCCACCCGAGGTATTCGTGATAGGGCCGCGCGTAGCAATAGGCGCAGCCGTGTTCGCAGCCGCGGTACGGATTGAGCCCCCACGCGAAGCCGATATCGGGGCTGTCGTTGTGCACGAGCACCGATTCCGAGGCGTCGACGTAGAACTGGGTGCGCGGATGGGGCCGCTCCTCCGGCGGCAGGTCGGGATCCCACTCGGGATGGATCGGCTCAAACCGGTTGGGCGGGTTGATGGTCGCCCCGCGGCCGCGGATCGCCGTCGGGGCCGGCGGCGCTGGATCCCGCGGCTCCGCTCCGGAACCGCCCCGTGACCGTACCGGCCGCATGCGGCCATCATAGGCCCGTCCGCCGACTTGCCAATCTTCCGCCGGGGTTTTTTGTCGCCTTGCCACGGGGCCGGCGCAGAACACATGAACGAAACGGCGCCCGGTGGGTCTCACTGGGTTTCCCTTGAACCGCCGCATGCCCAATCTTCGCGTTCCCCTCACCTGCTGCCTGGCGTTCGCCGTCACCGCGCGGCTGGCGGCCGACGTGCCGCCCGCCCTGGCCAACCCGACTCCGGCCCCGGCGGAGGAGCGCCCGCCGGCCGGGCCAAAACCGGATCACGCGTCTCCCGTGGCGGTGCCCGAAGTCGATTTGCCGGCCGAGCCGTCCGGCACCGCTTCCCTGCCAGCCGAGGTCATCGCAAAGGCGACCGCCCGGCTCAAGGAGCTGGTGGCGCGCCAGGATACCCTCCTGGCCGCGGGACAGAAGCCGGACGCCGACATGGACAACGTGAAGCGCGACATCCAGACGCTGCTGTTCGATTACGACGCGTTCCTGCGCCTCTATCCAACATTTGCGCCCGGCTACGTCACCTACAGCCTGCTCCTCGGCAAGGTGGGCATGCGCCGCGAATCCGCCGCCATCCTGCTGAAGGCCAACGAGCTCGATCCCAACCTGCCGATTGTGAAGAACCAGCTCGGCAACTACCTCGCCGAGGAGGGCGAGCCGATCGAGGCGGTGACCTACTTCCTGGCCGCCATCCGCCTCGCGCCCAACGAGCCGCTCTACCACTATCAGCTCGGCCGGCTGCTCGTCGGCGCGCGCGATGATTTCCTGAAGAGCGGCCAATGGAGCCGGCCGCAGCTCGACGAAGCGATGCACCATGCCTTCCAGCGCGCCGCCGAGCTGGCCCCGGACAACATCCGGTTCGCCTACGGCTACGCCGAGTCCTTCTACGAACTCGCGAATCCGAACTGGGACGACGCCCTCAAGGTCTGGGGCGCGCTCGAGGAGCGCGTCGACCCCGGGCTGGAGAAAGAGACCGTCCGCCTGCAGGCCGCCAACATTCTCATCAAGCAGAAGAAGTTCGACCATGCCCGCATGCTGCTGGCCACGGTCAACGACCCCACGCTGGCGGAGCGAAAACAAAAGCTGCTCGACCAGCTGGCCGCGAAGCCCGAGAACTGACGGACGCGCCCGGCGGCGGCCGATCCGCCATCGCGGCCGGCGGGCGCGTTCCTCCTCATGTCCCTGCTCACCAAGCTCGAACGCCTGCTCGGGCGGTTCGCGATTCCCAACCTTTCGCTCTACCTCGTCATCGGCCAGGTGCTCTTGTGGGGCCTCGCACTGCTCGCCGGTTTCAATCTTGAGACGATCGCGCTGCTGCCGGCGGCGGTGTACGCGGGCCAGCCCTGGCGCCTGGTCACCTACCTCTTCCTCCCGTTCGGCGGAGGTGGCGGCGCGTTCGCCATGGTCCTCCTGGCCTTCACCTGGTACATGTTCTACATGATGGGCAACGCCCTGGAGCACTACTGGGGCACCTTCCGCTACAACGCCTTCATCGGCCTGGGCTGGGTGCTCACCACGGCGGCGGCCCTGCTCACCCCCGGGCAATACGCCTCCAATTACTTCATCTATCTGAGCGTCTTCCTCGCATTCGCCTTCCTCAATCCCGACTTCACCTTCTACATCTTCTTCATCCTGCCGGTGAAGGTGAAGTGGCTGGCCCTGATCACCTGGCTGGGCTTCGCCTACGCGCTGGTCGTCGGCCCGTGGTCGGCCCGGCTCGCGGTGCTCGCCGCCACGGGGAATTTCCTCCTCTTTTTTGCCGAGGACATCGTTGCGCGGATCCGCGGTGGGCGCCGGCGCATGGCGCACCAGGCCCGCATGTTCGCCGCCCGCGCCGACGAGGGCGCCGCCCGCCACCGCTGCCGCGTCTGCGGCAAGACGGATCTCACCCATCCGCAGCTGGACTTCCGCTACTGCTCCAAATGCGCCGGCAACCAGTGCTACTGCCCCGAGCACATCTTCGCCCACGAGCACGTGCTCGTCGATGAGGACGCCAAACGATAGCTCACCACAAAGGCACCAAGACACCAAGCTGGCTCCCGAAGAGAACCTCGACGCCTGGACTTCGTGGCTTTGGGGTTCGAGACAAGATCCCGTCCCCTAGAGTTTTTCAGCGACTTTGCGTCCTGGCGTGAGAAATAGAACCGCAGGTCCGCGATCTCCCGGAGCCGGCCGCACCCTCGGCGACTGGCTGCTCTGGGCCGAGCGCGAGTACGCCCGGCGCGGGGCGGCGCTGGGCCAGGTCGCCACGACCGCGCACGACGAGGCGCTCTACCTGCTCCTCCACACCGCCGGCCTGCCGCTC
>JBAIXJ010000665.1:0-2410 GCA_037916645.1 Opitutales bacterium
GGAGTACGCGCCGTGGGCGGGCGAGGTGCTCACCCGGCTCACCGGCACGCTCGTCGCAACCGAGGCCGGCAAGGCCACGGCCTACGCCCTCGACGCGGTGCAGGAGCGCGGCAAGGTGTTCGTCGCGCCGGGCGACGACATCTACGAGGGCATGATCGTCGGCGAGTGCCCGCGGATGGCCGACATCGCGGTCAACGCCGTGCGCGAAAAGCGGCTGACCAATTTCCGCTCCCAAGGCGAGGGCAAGGGCATCCAGCTCACGCCGCCGGTGAAGCTCTCGATTGAGAAGGCGATCGAATACATCGCCGCCGACGAGTTCGTGGAGGCGACACCGAAATCGCTGCGCCTGCGCAAGCGGATCCTCGGCCTCACCGACCGCCGCAAGGCCGCCCGCGCCGAGCGGAAGGGCGGCGCGGGAGTTGCCCAGGAGGACGACGAGTAGGCGGAGAGCGACGCAGGCATCGTGAGATCTGCCAATCGGGAATCGCAAATCTGTCATCTTGCAGCAGCGCAATTCCCGATTGCCGATTTCAAGCTGACCGATTTCACGATTCCGCCGGGCGCTTTTCGCAAGTAGAACGGATGCTTCTCGCCGATCCCGTCACCCGTTGAGGCGAATGGAGTGCCTCCACGCCCTTGTGACTTGTCCCTTGCCCCTCGGCGCTTGCCCCTTCGCCCCTCACTTGATCCCCGCCCGCACCTCCCCCGGCACGACGTAGCGTTGCAGCCAGCGGAACACCGCCACGACCGGGAGCGTGGTGAGCACCGCGCAGGCGAGGATGTCGCCCCAGTTGATCGGCGGCTGGGTGAAAAGGTTAGCCAGGCTGAGCTGGACCGTACGCGTTTCCTCCCGCGTGGCGATCATCAGCGGCCAGAGGAAATCGCCCCAGCGCGTCAGCACGTCGAGCGTGGCGACCGTGGCCAGCGCGGGCCGGACGGTCGGCAGGGCCACGTGCCAGAAGCGGCGCCACGCGCCGGCTCCATCCACCACCGCCGCCTCCTCCAGCTCCCTCGGCACCGCGAGGAAATGCTGGCGGAGAAAGTAGATGTTGAAGGCCTGCGCCAGGAAGGGAATCACCAGGCCGCCCAGCGCCCGCGCGTATCCGCCGGTGAGGCCGAGGCCGCGGGCTGTCAGGAACATGGGCACGGCCAGCGCCTCGACCGGCAGGACGATCAGAGCGACCACGGCGGCGAAGAGCACCTCTCGCCCCGGAAACTCCAGCCGCGCGAAGGCATAGGCCGCGAGCGCATTGACGAACAGGCCCACGCCTCCGATCGCGCCGACCTGGACCAGCGAGTTGGCCATCGCGCGTCCGAGGGCGGCCCGGTTCCACGCGTCCGGGTAATGGCGCCAGGTCCAGCCGGCGGGATCGAGCCAGTTGCCCCATCCCGGCGCGAAGATCCGCGCCTCGACGTGCAGGGACGCGCCCAGCATCCACAGGATCGGCGCCAGGAATACCAGCGCCACCGCCACGCTCGCCGCCCACGCCAGGCCCCGTTTCATGCGCGGTCCTCCCGGGCGAGCCGGCGCAGCAACAGCGTCAGCAGCGCGACCGCGAGCAGGAAAAGGAAGGCCGCCGCGCACGCCCGCCCCAGGTCCTGGCTCACAAACGTCGTCTCATAGATCGACTGCACCAGCGACCGGGTGCGGTCGCCCGGGCCGCCGTGCGTCATCAGGTACGGCTGCACGAACATCCGGAAGGCGAGGATCGTGGTCACGGTGACCACGAAGACCACCGTGTTGCGCAGCGCGGGCAGCGTGACGTGGCGCAGCCGCCGCCAAGCCCCCGCCCCGTCGAGGCGGGCCGCCTCGAGCAGTTCGGCGGGCACGCCCTGCAGGCCGGCCAGGAAGATCATCATCTGCAGCCCCACCCCCTGCCAAACCGACATGACCGCGATGGCGGGCAGGGCCAGGCCGGGCTCCCGCAGCCAGGCGTGGGGCGCCACCCCAAGCCGCACCAACACCGCGTTGACCAGACCCATCTGTCCGCTCTCGGCAGGCTGATACAGCAGCGTCCAGAGAACGGCCAGGACGGGCAGCGAGACCACGACGGGCACGAAGAACACCGTGCGCAGCCAGCGCCAAGCGGGCTCCGGCCGGTTCACCCACAACGCGAGCGCCAGCGCCGCCGCCGTCTGGACCGGCACCACCATGACGGCAAACCAGGCTGTGTTCGCGAACGCCTGCCGGAATCGCGGATCCCCCAGCAGGTCGGAGTAGTTGCCCAGCCCCACTCCCCGGCCCTGCGCGGGTGCCAGCAGATCCGCGCTCGTCAGGCTCCAAGCGAACGCCCGCAGCATCGGCCAGACCACAAACAGGGCCAGCAGCGCCAGCGCCGGGAGCAGAAACCACGGCGCCGCCCGTCGATCGGCTCGCTGCCACGGGGTCATGAGGGCGCCCCCGGTGCCG
>JBAIXJ010000666.1:0-9051 GCA_037916645.1 Opitutales bacterium
GCCACGCGCGACGCCCACGGGCTCTACGCCCAGTTCGGGTTCCAACCCGTGGCCAAGCCCGAGAGCCAGATGGAGCGTCGCCAGCCGCAGCCCTGGCAGCCATCGTAGCCCCATAACGCCTCGGCGACCCGCCGGTTGATCCGCCCCGCGCTCGACGGGTACCCTCCTGCGTCTGTCCCGTCCCGCCGGTGCCGTTTGACGCCGCGCTCCGGGACTCCCGCCGTTCGCCGCCACTGAAACGACCGCGCCGGCGGGAGTTCCTCCGGTGTGCACAACCATGTTCAACCTTGAACATGGTTCTGCACCGAGTTCCGACCAACCATCAAGCTGTTCCCCCTCTGATCGCCGGTTTCCTGGTTCCGCCGCGTCGAACAGCGGAGTGCACAACTATGTTCAACCTTGAACATAGATCTGCACGGGCTCGCGACCGGCGTCGGAACGTTTTGCTCCTACCCTGCACGGCGCGGAGCGGCATCGCTCGACTCGATGGGCGAGGCCGCGCGCGATCAGCAGGGCAAGATATCCACGCGCCGGAGCTTGTGCGGTTTGGACTTCGGCGGGTACTATCAGGCAGAGAGCGATGACGGACGACTCCACCCTTTTGCGTCGCTTCGCCGACGAGCGGTCCGAGGAGGCCTTCGCTGAATTGGTGCGGCGCCACCTGAACCTCGTCTACTCCGCGGCCCTGCGGGCGACCGCCGGCGATTGCCATCTGGCCAAGGATGTCTGCCAGACCGTTTTCGCGACCCTCGCGCGCAATGCCGGTTCGCTTTGCCGCCATCCAATGCTGATCGGGTGGCTGTACACGACGACTCACTATACCGCGGCCAAACTCGTGCGGACCGAGCGTCGCCGCCGTGCCCGCGAGCAGGAGGCTCACGCCATGCAGGAACTCCTCTCCTCCCCAACGTCTGACACCGATTGGGACCGCCTGCGTCCGGCACTTGACGATGTGATGCAGAAGCTCGGCGAGCGCGATCGCTCGGCGGTCTTGCTCCGGTTTTTCGAGAACCGGCCCTTCGCCGACGTGGGCGGGCGCCTCGGGCTCAGCGAAAACGCCGCTCGGATGCGGGTGGACCGCGCCCTGGACAAACTCCGCGGCTTGCTTGTCCGGCGGGGCATCACGTCTACGACCGCGGCCTTGGCCGCCCTGCTGGCGGAGAACGCTGTGACTGCGGCGCCGACCGGACTCGCGGCAACGGTGAGCAGCGGAGCGGTGGCCGGCGTCGCCGCGGGCGCCGGGAGCGCAGTGGCGTTCTGGGGTTTTATGAGCACACCCAAGGTTCTGGCGGGCATCACGGGCGCCGCTGCGCTCGCCCTAAGCATTGCCGTCGTTCTCGAGCAGCAAACCACCGCGGCCCTGAAGGCCGAGGTCCAAAGTCTCCAAATCTTGGCGCAGACCGCGGCCGACCTGCGCACCGAGAACCAGCGTCTGAGCCGGCTCCAAGTCCCTCCAGCTGAACTGGAGCGATTGCGCGCGGACCGAGTCACTTTGGAAATAATTAAGGCAGAGATCGCCTCGCTCAGAACCCGCCTAGCCTCACTCAGACCGTCGATAGCACCGCGTCCTTTTCCTCGCTCCGTGAATGCCCTGCCCGTGTATGATATTGGTCAAGTCGACGAGGCACCACGCCCCATCCGACAAGACAATCCCGTATATCCGCTGCCGATGCTTTTTGACGGATCGATAGGCGAAGTCGTCGTGGGCTTCACGGTGGATGCCAACGGTGACGTGGCATACGCCCAGATAGATATGTCATCCGATCCAGCTTTTGATGACTCCGCCCTCGCCGCAGTTAAGAAGTGGAAGTTCACACCCGGAAGGAAAGCTGGGCAGCCCGTGACTACAAGGATGAGCGTACCTATCGTGTTTTCGCATCGAGACGACAAGCCCACGAGTCGTTGAGGACATCGCATGAAAGCATTCCTCATCAGCTTTCTCGCGGTTCTCTTGGCCACCGGCGGAATGGCGCTCATAGTTGAGCAACGGACGCAAACGCGGTTGCGCGCGGACGTCGCACGCCTGAAACGCCAGAGCTCCCTAGTCAATCGCCTCGAACAGGAGCATCGGAGCCTAGCGGGGACGGCCTTGCCGGCGGAGGAGTTGGAAAGCCTGCGTCATGATCAAAAAGAGCTCGAGCGCTTGCGCGGAATCCGAGAGTCGCTGAGGTCGATGACCAAAATGCGGGAAGACATCCGTGCGACGGCCGGACCGCCAAAACCGCTGGGCCCGGGAATGACGGCCCTGACGGATTTCGGCGAGGCCGGAACATCATCGCCGGCTGCCGCCGAGCAGACTTTCTTTTCGGCGCTGGCCCAGATCGATCCCGACGCCATGGCGAAGCAGCTGGTGCTGACCGCGGATGCCCGCACCAAAGCCGAAAAGCTCCTCGCTTCGCTGGACGAGGATACCCGAGCCAAGATGGGCACGCCCGAAAAGCTGATGGCCTATTACCTAGTGGGTTTGTTGGGGCGCGTGTCGGGCGTCCAGATGCTCGGACAGCAGGCAACCGGACCCGACCAGGCGACATGGACCGCCAGACTTCAAATGGTCAGCGGCCGGACCAACGACTACAGCTTCACCGTCCGACGCGTCGGTGACAGTTGGCGCGAGGAGATTCCCGCCGGGATGGTCGACCACTGGTGGATGTATCTTCTGCACAGCGTCGCCAAGAATTGAGCCGCACGTTACCGCGCAGCGATTACAGCGCCGAGCGCGCAACGCTCTTCGTCTTCATCTGCCGGCAGCTGCCGGCTATCCTGTCCTGCCCACCGCCGAGACGGGACAAACGCCGAGAGTGATCGACGCCACCGCAAGAAGCGCCAGACAACCGCCTGATACTCGATCAGGCTATCCTCTGCGTCGGTCCCGCCTCATGAACTCCGCCTCGGCGGTGTCCCGTCACCGCTTCAGCCGCGCGAGGTCCGCCGCGCGCTGGTACTGGGCCCGGAACTTCGCGCCCAGCCGCTTGGCCAGCGCCAGGACGTCCTCCTTGTTCCGCGAGTTGAGCGCCGCCCGGATCTCCCCCCCGGCCTTGTCGTAGTCGACCGCCGACATGTCCTGCAACACGGCCATGGCGGCCTCCGGCTTGCCCGCCTTGATGACCGCCCGCCAGGCGGCGGCCAGCTCGGCGTGCGTGTCCTGGCACATGACCCGGATGATGAACGACATTTCCCGGAAGAGCGGGCCGGTCCACGCGTCGTGGTAGATCAGCTGGCTCTTCCCGCCAAAGGGATTCGCGTCCGGGTCGCTGCGATCGGCCTTCCAGTCGTCGTGCGCGTAAAAATCGCGCCGCACCGGCAGGCGGCGGAGCACGTACTGCTCCGGCCCGCCCGGCGTCCCTCGCTTGAAGTTCCACAGCTTCTGCGCGTCCAGCGACAAGACCCAGTCCAGGAACGCATCCGCCACGGCGCGATGCTTCGCCCCACGGAGCAGCGCGATCGGATCGACCGAGTACGCGGTGCCGCCCGGGGGCGTGACGAAGCTCACGCGGCCGGCCCCGCCCCGCCGGTCCAGCGCCTCCTCCTGCTCCCGCCCGTAGAAATCGATGCACAGGCCGGCGGCGCAATCGCCCGCCGCCACGTCGATCGGCACCTTCTGCGAGGAGTCCGTGAAATACCGCGCGTTGGCGCCGATGAGCTGCACCAGCTGCAGGCCCTTCACCCAGCCCTCGTGCACCGCCTGGTCCTGGGTCGCCTTCTCGTCCAGCGCCGAGATGCGGTCGGCCTCGACCATGAGCCCGAGCAGCCGCTCCTGCATCTGCTGCTGGAGGATGTTCTCAAACGCGGTCGCGATCGAGCTGCTCTTGGTCGGGTCTGCCATCGCCACCTCGCCGACCAGGCGCGGGTCGGTCAGGTCCGCCCACTGCTGCGGCGCCGGGACGCCGAGGCGGGCGTACGCCTCGCGGTTGTAGAGAATCCCGTAGCAGCTCAGGACGGTGCCGACCCACAGGCCGTGGCGGTCCCAAAACTCCTCGCCGCCGTAGAAACGCGGAATGACGTCGTCGGTGAACCAGTCCGGGTGCCGCCCGAGCACCCCGCTGTCGACGAGGCGCCCGGCCCGCGCCTCGCGGATGAAGTCGTACGGGCCGCCGCCGAAGAAGAGGTCGATGCCGCAATCGACGTTCGACGCCAGGAACGCCCGGCGCGCGGCCTCCGCGGGCGTGTCCTTCTCCGGGTCGGCGCCCGGGGTTATCCTCGGATCGTCGAACCCGTGCTCGGCCGCGTTGCTCCACGGCCGCCGCAGCGTGTTCGTCCAGTGATTCTGAAACGACGCGGTGTAGGCGCCCTCCAGGTAACGCGTGATTTCGCTGCTCCCGCCGATGACCCGCCAGTCGACAAAGACGCTCCGGCCGGTGTGCTGCTGATACCAGCGTTCAAACGCGCGGCCGAACTCGTACCGGATCGCCTCGTTGTGCGAGGTGATGATGACCAGCGTCTCGTCGGCCCTTCCCGGCGCGGGCTTGCGGGGCCGCAGCACAAACGGCAGGACCACGACCGCGGCGAGAACCAGGAGCAGCAGCGCGCGCTTCATCGGGATTCAGAAGCATCGCCACATGAAGGCACCGGAAAGCCCAGAAATCATGCCTCTCCGTTTTCGTGACTCTTCGTGCCTCTTCGTGGCCAACCGGATTCCAGCTCCCTCGCGGCCCGCGCCATCGACCGATTCCTGCCGGCATGGATTCATGGACCGAGACCTATTCCACCAGAACCACGACATCCTCGGGCAGCACCTGCGCGTAGAGCGCCCCCTGGGCGGCCGACCCGAGGACGCGCGGATTCAATTCCACGATCTTCAGCACCGGGCCGCCCGCGCACACGAATTCATACTGCGCCATCTCCCCCAGGTAGACCGACTCCCCGATCGTCCCCTGGACGCAGTTGCGGGGCTGCGCCTCCCGCCGCAGCAGCCAGCACTCCGGATGCACCGCGACCGTCACCGCCGCGCCGACCCTGGGCGGGAGCGTGGGATCGCCCAGCACGCCGTCGAAGCGGCCGATCGCGGTGTCGACGCCGGCCCGGCCTCCGCCGGCCTCCGCGACGGTCCCGGGGATGAAATCAGTCTCGCCCATGAAATTGGCCACCGTGCGCCGCGCCGGGCAGCGGTAGACCTCGAGCGGCGTCCCCACCTGCAGAATGCGCCCGCCGTCGAGGATGGCGACGCGGTCGGACATGGCCAGAGCCTCCTTCTGATCGTGGGTCACGTAAACGGTGGTGAGTTTGAACTCCTTGCAGACCCGGCGGATCTCCGCGCGCAGCTCGAGCCGCAGCCTGGCGTCGAGATTGGAGAGCGGCTCGTCGAGCAGCAGGCAGCGCGGCCGGACCACGAGCGCCCGCGCCAGCGCGACGCGCTGCTGCTGCCCGCCGGAAAGCTCGTTGGGCTTCCGCGCCGCGAAGGCCTCCATGTGCACCGACTCCAGGGCGGCGGCGGTGCGCCGCCGGACCTCCTCGGCAGGCAGGCGCCGCTCCTCCAGCCCGAAGGCGACGTTCTCGGCCACGGTCAGATGCGGCCAGAGCGCGTAGTTCTGGAACACCATGCCCGTGTTGCGCCGATGCGGCGCCAGTCCCGTCACATCCTCGTCGCCGAAGAACACCTGGCCCTCGTCGGGGGCGTGAAACCCGGCCAGACAACGCAGCAGGGTCGTCTTCCCGCATCCGCTCGGCCCCAACAGGAAAAAAAGCTCCCCCGGATTGATGGTGAGATCGAGATGATCCAGGGCGACGACGGGTCCGAAGTGCTTCGTCAGCTGCTTGATTCGAATCGAAATCATCGCGTGTCCGCCGCGACCGGCGAGGCAACCGGCCGCCCCGGGCAAAGTCAAAGGAATTAACCGGCGGCGCGGTCGGCGGAAGCGGAGGCGGCGCGCCCGGCGGTCGCGCCCTACCTCTGGCTCCCGGTTCGCGACGGCAGGGCGGGACCGCTGGGCCCGCCGCTCATCAATTGGGGAACCCGCGCTGCGGCGGCGGTAATCCGTTTGCCAGCCGCCGGGTTTTGGCTTTTGGCTTTCTGGGTCCCGCGCCGGGACCGGCCGCGGGCATTGCCATCCGATCGTCTCTTTCCCTCCATGCCCGCCATCACGCCTCCGCCCGCCCGGCTCGACGACCTCGAGGAAATCATTGTCACCGAAGCGATGATCAAGCGCCGGGTGCGGAAGCTGGGCGAGGAAATCACCCGCACCTACGGCGAGGAGGAGATCACGGTCGTCGCCATCATCAACGGGGCGTTCCTGTTCGGCGCCGACCTGCTGCGGGCGATCCGCTGCCCCATCCGCCTGGACTGCATCCGGGTCTCGAGTTACCGCAACGAGACCCGGTCCCTCGGCCGGCCCGAGATCGTCAACAGCCTGACGATCGACATCGCCAACCGGCACGTGCTGCTGCTGGACGACATTCTCGACACCGGCAAGACCCTCTCGGTCGTCGTCAACCTCATCAAGAAGCTCAAGCCCGCCTCGGTGAAGACCAGCGTCCTGCTCGACAAGAAGGGGCGCCGGGAGGTGGACTTTGAGGCGGACTTCGTCGGGTTCAAGATCCCCGACCGTTTCGTCGTGGGCTACGGCCTGGATTTTGCCGAGCGTTACCGGAACCTGCCCTGCATCGGCGTGCTCAAAGCGCACCTGCAGAACCCGCCGGAATGGGCGTGAGCCGCGGCCGACCCTATTCCTGAAATCACCACTCCGCCGCCCAAGGCGGCCCGGACGCCGGGACCGGCCCATCGCTCCCGGCCCGAACGATGTCCAAAGAATTGCAGCCGCGCCGGATAGTGCCGATAGACAGGTGCGTGAGTGACCATACGAACAACCCGCTTGGGCCAACGCCGCAAGCGGGGCCCTTGAGTGCAACCGGAGCACGGTCAACGGGGCGGAAGTGCTTGACCGTCGTGACGTTGCTGCTGCTGGCGGCCGCGCCGGCGCGAATGCAGGACGTGTCGCTTCTCGAGCGCGACCTGAGCAAACCGATCCGTCTCGGCGTCTCGGAATCGTTCTTCCCCTATCAATACCGCGACACCGACGGGCAGTTGAAGGGATTCTCCGTCGACCTGGCGGATGCCGTGGCAAACGTCATGAACCTGCGGTTCGAGCGGGTTCCGCTCACCAGCTCCGAAATGGCGAACGCCCTGCGCAGCGGGCGGATCGATGCCATCCAGTTCTGGAGCGAGTCGGCGGACCGGCGGTCCTTCGCGGAATTCTCGGTGCCCATCATGCGGGCCGAGACGGTCGTCGTGATCCGCCGCAACGACTCCCGCATCCACCACCTGGCCGACCTCCAGGGCCTCAAGGTCGCAGTGGGCCAGGCCGGGACGGTGGGCGAACGGTACCTCCGGACCGAACTCCCCCGGGCGACACCCGTCTATACCGAGACCAGCGAGGAGTTCCTGCGCCTCCTGGCCGCGGGCGGGTGCGACGCAGCCGTCATGTCGCGCCTGACCGCCGCCTCGTTGATCGAGCGGTTCAACCTGAAAGACCTCGCGATCCTCAACGACCGGATTCCCGGCGACGCGTACGACGTGCGTTACTGCATCACGGTGCGACGGGGCGACTCGCTGCTGCTCGCGCGCATCAACGAAGGGCTGGCCATCCTCCACCGCACGGGGCAATTCGACCAGATCTACCGTCGCTGGTTTGGACGGTTCGAGCGAAAGTCCTTCACCCCGCTCGAGGTGGTGAGCTACGTGGCGGCGGCCCTCGCCCTCGCCTGCGCGGCCGCGGTCTGGGGCTTCCTGCGCCAGCGCACCTTGTCGGCCCGGATCGCCGGCCAGGCAAACGAACTGGCGGAACAGCGCTCGCTCCTCGCCGCGCTCTACGACAAGCACCCGCTGTCGACGATGGTGCTCGAGGTTCCGGCGCAAGGCGACGTGCGCCTGCTCTCCTTCAACCGCGAGGCGGGGCTCCTGTTCGGACTGGATCCGGCCGGCGCCGCCCCGCGCGGACTGGCCGAACTGCCGCTGGCGCCCGACCTGCGCGCTTATCTCGATGAGGTGCTGCAACGCTGGCGGGCCACCGGCCAGCCCGCGCAATGGGAGGCGTCGCTGCCGTCCAAGCAGCAGCTGCTGGAGACGACGCTCGTGCCCCTCGGCCGCGGCGCGCCCGACGCCACCCGGATCTGCGTTCTCTCCGCGGACGTGACCCGGCGGCGCCTGATGGACCAGGAAGTCGCGCAATCCCGGCGCCTGCGGGCGCTCGGCGAATTGGCGGGCGGCATCGCCCACGAATTCAACAACCTCCTGACGCCGATCGTCGCGACCGCCAGCATGCTCCAGGTCGAGCGGGCGGGCGACGCGCCGTTACAGGCGAACCTGAACACCGTCCACCAAGCCGCCATCCGGGCCACCGAACTGACCCGGCGCCTGCTGATGTTTGGCCGCAAGACCGACGATGGCGCCCAGCCGGTGCGGGTCGCCGATGCCGTGGCCAACTGCTTCGCCCTGCTGCAGGCCACGGTCGACCGCCGGATCGAGTGGGCATCCCACGTGTCCAAGAACCTGCCGCCGATCCAGTTCAACCCGATCGACCTGAGCCAGATCATCTTCAATCTCGTAATCAACGCCCGCGACACCCTGCTGGAACGGCTCGCCGCGCCCGGCAGCGGTCCGTGGACGCCGTGTCTGCGCGTGACCGCGGTGGAGCTGCCTCCCGCGGCCCGGCCGTTGCGGGCGCCGAGCCCGGGCCGCACGCTCGCGGCGTGGCAGCGAATCACGGTCGAGGACAACGGCATGGGCATCCCGCCGGAGATCATCGACCGCATCTTCGAGCCCTTTTTCACCACCAAGGAGACCGGCAAGGGCACGGGGCTGGGGCTGGCGACGGTCTGGCACCTGGTCACTGACGCCGGCGGCTACCTCACGGTCGACTCCAAGGTCGGCGACGGCACCAAGTTCCACGTCACGCTGCCCCAGTGGCAGGAGGACGCCGCCCCGCCCGCGCCCCCGCGGCCGGAGACCCGCAGCCCGATCCCCGGCAAGGGCTGGCGCATCCTGCTCGTGGAGGACGATCCCCTGGTCGCCCGCACCTCGGTGGCGATGCTGCAGCGCTTCGGGCACACGGTGACGCC
>JBAIXJ010000667.1:0-6267 GCA_037916645.1 Opitutales bacterium
CGGTCCTCGATCCACAGCCCGCTCCGCGGCGCGCACGGCGCCCCATTCAGCCGGCGGTCGATCCCGAGCGCCCGGGTCACGCGGCCCGGCCCGCTGATCCCCGCCAGCCCGCGAATCAGGACCGCCGCCGGAAAATCCGCCGGTCCCGTGACCAGGTTCAGCATCTCATGCACGCCGTAGCAGAGATAGACGTACCAGACGCCGCCGGCGGCGAAGAGGGTTTCCGACCTGCGGGTGCGGCCACGGCTGGCATGGCAGGCGCGGTCCCGGACGCTGTGGTAGGCCTCCACCTCGGTGATCATCCGCGCCGTCCGGCGCCCGCCCCGGACGCGCACCAGGAATTTTCCCAGCAGGCTGCGGGCGAGGGCGACCGTCGCGCGCGACCGAAATTCCGTTGCTTTGATCCGCCGGATTCTGCGATTGCTGTGCACGGCTGAGGAATGGATCGACACGACACAGGATCGGGCGGGCAGATTCAACCCTGCACTGCGCCGGGCGGCGCGGGCGGGCCGGTGGAATCCAACTCCGCCCGGGTCGCGGCGCCGGCTCCATCGCGCCGCTTCCCGCTGCGGCGTGCGCTGCGGCTGTGCATCGTCGACGGCGTCGCGTCCTCGCCCCTCTGCTACCTCTGGCTGCCGGGAAACTTCATCGTCGCCGCGCTCCTGACGGAATTCTACCACCTGCCCGAGGCGTCGTACGGCCTGATCGTGTCGCTGCCGTTCTGGTGCAACTTCCTCCAGATCTTCCTGACGCCGTTGCTCGGGCACCGTTTCCCGGCCAAGTCGATCACCCTGGCCACGGCCTGGGCCAACGCCGCCGGCTGGCTGATCCTCGCGCTGATCCTGCCCTGGCTGCCGCGCGACAATCCGGCGGCCAGCACCCCGGCGCTCCTTGTCCTTTTCTTCAGCTTCAGCCTCGTGGCCTCGGTGAACGGCGTGGCGTGGAACTCCTGGACCCAGGAATGGTCGCCCGAGCGGATCCGCGGCAAATACTTCGGCTTTCGCAACGGCCTGATCCAGGGCGCCACGGTGCTCTTCCTCGTGCTCTTCTGGGGCGCCCTGGCGTGGTCCCGGGCCTCGCTGCTGGCGCTGCAGGGCGTGATTGTGATCGCGGTCGCCCTGCGGATCTGGTCCATCGTCGCCCAGCACCAGCTCAAACTGGGCGCCACGGCCTCGGACTCGGGCCCGCCGGCGCCCTGGCGCGCCCAGTTCCAGATCATCCGGCGCTCGCGCTCCCTGCTGGCGTTTGTCGCCTTCGGCGCGATCTGGGGCTTCGCCTACAACTGCCTCGGGCCGTTCTACCCCGTCTTCATGTACCGCCAGCTCGGGCTGCCGGTCGCGAGCGTCTGCCTGTTCTTCATCGTCAACACCGTCAGCGCGGCCGTGACCATGCCGACGTGGGGCCGGCTCCTCGACCGGCTCGGCAACAAATCCGTCATGGCGGCCGCGATCCTGTTCTGGCAGGCGCAGTTCTTCCTCTGGTATTTCCTCGACCGCTCCAACGCGTGGCTGCTCTACGGCCTCTGGCTCTGGAACGGCTTCGCCTGGGCCGGCTTCACCCTCGGCCTGTTCAACATGCTGCTGAAGCTCATCCCGCCCGAGGCCAAGACCATCGCCATCGGCATCAACACCGCCGTGACGTCCGTCTTCACCGCCGTCGCGCCGATCCTGAGCGGCGCCGCCATCACCCTGGCGCTGGGCCGCGGCTGGGATCCGATGCGCGTCTACCACCTCGCGTTTGTCCTGCAGACCGTCCCGGCCCTGCTGTCGTGCCTCGTGCTCCTGCGGGTGCAGGAGCCGAAGGCCAGCTCCCTCTCGGCCGTCTTCGGCGCCATGCGCAACATCCGCACGCTCGGCGGCATGCTGGGCCTGACATTCCTCTCCAATTATGTCTTTGTGAAGCCGACCCGCCGCGCGCCGCGATGACGCCCCGCATCCACACCCTCACCGGGAACCTCCTCTGGGAGAAAACCTTCACGTTCGCGGCATGGGCGGCCGGCCGCACGCAGCGCGCGCAGGCCGAGTCGTTTCTGGTCGGCGGCAAGGGCATCAACGTCGCCCGGATGCTCACGCGCCTCCGCGCCCCGGCCGCCGCGGTCTTCTTCCCCGGCGGCGCCACGGGCGCCGAATGCGAGGCGTGGCTCCGGGCGCGGGGCGTCGCCTGCCGGACCTTTCCCGTCGCCGCGCCGACGCGCGCCGGGCTGGTCGTGCGGGTGCCGGGGACACCGGAGACGACCTTCCTCGGCCCGGACGTCCCCCTGGAGCCTGCGGCGGCACGGGCGTGCGCGGACTACCTCGACGCCTGCCCGGCGGGCGATGTCCTCGCCCTGTGCGGCAGCATTCCCGGCTGGAGCGCAGACGGACTTGAACCGCTGCGCGCGGCGCTGACCCGCTGGCTGCCGCGCGGCCCGGTGGTGGCCGACACTTACGGCCCGGCCCTCGCCTGGCTGGTGGAGCGGCCGCTGGCATGGGTGAAGGTCAACCGGGCCGAGTTCGACGGGCTGTTCGGCGAAGGAGAGCGGAGCCGGCCGCTCGCGGACCGGCTGCGCGCCGCACTCGACCGCTGGGCCGTCAAGGCGTGGATCGTGACCGACGGGCCCAGGCCGCTGTGGTACGCGGAACGCGGCGCCCAGCCCGCCAGCCTCGTCCCCCCGCCGGTGAACGAGGTCTCGGCCACCGGGTCCGGCGATGTCCTGCACGCCGCCCTCCTCCACGCGGTGTTTCACCATGCCCGCCCGCTGCCCGTCGCGCTGCGAATCGCCATGCCCTATGCGGCCGCCAACGCCGCCCACCCTTCGGTGGCCGACTTCCCGCTGAACAATCTGCCGGATTTTGGGTCTTACGCGTAGCCGGAACGCGCCCCCGGGTGCCTCCGGCGGATTCGCATTCCCCACCATGAAACGCGGCCACCTGCCCCTGATAGCCGGGATCGTCATTCTGCTTGCGGCGGCGATCCTCGGATACCGTGCGTACATGTCCGATCTGGAGCGCAAGGAGGCCGCCATGCGGGCCGCGAACGAGTATGCCATGACGCAGGCCCGGCTGAAGGAGGCGGAGCGCGTCGCCGCCGCCGCCGCGGAAGCGCGCCGGCTGGCCGATCTCAAGGCCCAGCAGGACGCCGCCGAGGCCGCCCAACGGCAGGCGGAGCTGGCCGCCGAGCAGGCGGCTGCCGAGGCCGCGCTGCGCGAGGCCGAGGCGCAGAAAGCCCGTCTGGCCGCGGCGCAGGAACAGGCAGCCCGGGCCGCCGCCGAGGCGGACGCCGAGGCACAGCGCCAGCAGGCGGAGCGCGCAAAGGAGCTCGCCGCCGCGGAGGAACGCCGCCAGGCCGCCCTGAAACGGGTCGCGGAGCTGGAACAGGAAAAACGCAATGCGGCGGACCGCGAAGCGCAGCGCCTGGCCGCATTGAAGCGGCAGCAGGAGTTGGAGGCCGAACGCCAGAGGGAGGCGATGCTGCGGGCCGAGGACGATCCTGCCGCGTTTGGCAACTTCTACCGGTACTTCCCCGGGATCAGTCCGATCGGGCCAAACGCGGTGCAGGCATCGCAGCCGAATCAGGTCCAGGCCCTGCGGTAGCGGCGCCCGCGGCGACCGGACTGCCGCCTGGCGGATGTTCCCCAAGCTCCGCAGCGGTAAACCCTTGCCCTCTCCGGCTCGCAGCAGGAAAATGGCAACTTAATCCTTGCGTTGCCAGACGCGAAACCCCTTATTTCGCGGCTTCCATTCATGAAAGCCACCATCAAGACCCAAGGCCAGCAGTTCTCCGTGTCCGAGGGCGATATTCTCATCGTCAACCGCTATCCGAAGACGGAGGCGGGTGCGACCGTCGAGATCAAGGACGTGCTCACGGCTGGCGAGGGCGAGTCGTTCCGCGTCGGCGCGCCGGTCCTGCCCGGGGCCGTGGTCACCGCCAAGGTGCTGGAGAACAAGCGCGGGAAGAAGGTCATCGTGTTCAAGAAGAAGAAGCGCAAGGGCTACGAGCGCAAACGCGGTCACCGTCAGGAACTGTCGGTGATCAAGATCGAGTCCATCAAAGCTTAAGGAGCGCCTCCCATGGCACATAAGAAGGGTCAATCCACCACCTCCAACGGGCGCGAGAGCCAGTCGAAGCGCCTCGGCATCAAGAAATATGGCGACCAGAGCGTGATCGCCGGCAACATCATCGTCCGCCAGCGCGGCACCAAGGTGCATCCCGGGCGGAATGTCGGCATGGGCCGCGACTTCACGTTGTTCGCCCTGCGCGACGGCGTGGTGCGGTTTGACAAGGCCCACCGCCGCGTGAACGTCGAAGCGACGACCGCCTGATCCATTTTCGCCCCCCCGACCGGTTTCCGCGCAGCCGCTTGGCTGCGCGTTTTTTTGGCGCCGATTGGACGTGCGTTCGCGCCCCCTGCCGCTAGCCTGCCGTGCCGTATGACCGACCGCCTGCAGGAGTTGCTCCGCCAGAAGGCGTTGCTTCAGGAGCATTCGGCCTGGCTGGATCGGGAGATTGCGGTGGAGATGACACGGTCAGCCTCCGCGACGCCGTCGCCGCCGAAGGACGCCGGTCATCCGCAGGCCGATGCGGCGCCGGCTGGCGGGGCCGACGCGATCCTGGATCAATACCGAAGCTCATCGCAGTCGATCCATCAGGAGGTTAAGCGCGGCTGCCTCCTCTATCTCGCGGCCGCACTCGCGGTGCTCGCGGCCGCCGTGCTCGCCATCTACTTCTTCTACCGCCGCGGCTGAGCGACCGGACGTTGCGACACGCACGGTTGTCGGGGCGTCGCCCAAGCCGGAGGGAAGCAATCGAGTGGCATCAGGCCAGCCGCCGGTCGGATCGCGGCCAAAAGGGTCCGGAACATTTCAGCGAACCATTTCACCGCCGGCTGGTCTAGCGCGGGGACTTTTGCATCAGCTTTTCTCCAATCACGACATAGGCGACAACAGCGGCGGGCTCCGCGACATCACGCGATCGCTGCGGCAATTCTGTCTCTTGCGCGAAATGGGGGCTGACATCGAAGCGATCGAACAGCAGAGCCGAAAGCTCGACGAACTCGTCACCGCCTATCGCGTGGCGCACGGGCAGGACGCCCTGCCGGATGAGCGAATCCGGGTGCTGCTGCTCGATGAACAGGAGCGCGTCGCTTCCGCGGCGGCCCTGAGCGAGATGGTCGCCCCGCTGCTGGCCCAGCGCCTCCAGCTGCCGTCAGCCGCCGCGCCGCGGGCGCGCCGGGCGCCCGCCCGGGGTGTCGACCATCGACCGGCCGATCTTCCGCAGGGCGCTCCGGCCATCGCGGATCTGATCGACGGCATGCTGGCCCAGGAACTCGACACGCTCGCTGCCGTGAAGCGCCGACGCGCCTGACCGCCGAACCCTCTGTCCCTCCGTCCCCAACCACAATCGAACCCTACCGATCCCGCCCATGAGCACAGCCACCATCGAGAAGCCTTCTCCCGCCAGCGCCGCGGCCTCCTCGGCTCCGCCGGCCTCCAGCCGCCGGGCCGACCGCAAGACGGTCCTCGTCGGGTTTGACCTTGGCACCAACAAGTCCTGCGTCCTGGCCGGACCCGTCGGGAGCACCGACGTCGCGGTCAGCAAGATCGTCCCGAGCGTCGTCGGCTACGTGCGGGACGGCATCGTCGACGGCATCATCGCCGGCAATGCGAGCATCCTTTACGGCGAGGACGCCCTGAAGAACTTCCTGCACGTGAACCTGGTCGCGCCGCTCGCCAACGGCGTCATTGCCCACCCCGACGCCGCGCGCGATTTCTTCCGGCACATGCGCAGCCTCGTCGACGGCGTGGCGACGACCGAGGTCCGCGCCGTGGTCGGTGTTCCCGCCAACGCCGACGAGGAGGCCCGGGAGAACATTCGATCCTGCGCCACGGGCGTGTTTGACCGCCTGCTGCTGATCCCCGAGCCGTTCCTCGCGGCCCTGGGTTATCGCGACGACTCGCGCCTGAACCAGCCGAACTACGTCGATCCGGTCACGAACTCGCTGTTCATCGACATCGGTGGCGGCACGAGCGACCTGTGCCTCATCCAGGGCTATTTCCCCTCCCGGGAGGACCAGATCAGCATCGCCTTCGCGGGCGACGCGATCGACAAGATGATCCACGATGAGATCGACCGCCTCTATCCCGGCAACGGCCTCTCGCTCCACACGATCCGCGACATCAAGGAGGCGCACTCGTACGTCGGGGCGATCCGCAAGCCGACCGACGTGAAGGTCATCATGGGCGGCAAGCCGCACACCCTCGAGCTCGGCGAGACCATCGGCCGCGCCTG
>JBAIXJ010000668.1:0-5552 GCA_037916645.1 Opitutales bacterium
CGCAGGGATTCATGGCCGCCACCAGCATGAAGCTGCAGGGCAGGGTGACCTTGCCCGCGCTGCGGGAGATGGTGACGTGGCCGTCCTCGAGCGGCTGCCGCAGGACCTCGAGCGCGGAACGCTTGAACTCGGGCAGCTCGTCGAGGAACAGGACCCCCTGGTGGGAGAGCGAAATCTCGCCGGGACCGGGGATGGCGCCGCCGCCGAGCAGGCCGACATCGGAGATCGTGTGGTGCGGCGCGCGGTACGGGCGCGACAGGAAGGGCACGTCGTCGGTCAGCGTGCGGCCGGCGGCGGAATGGATGCTCAGCACCTCCAGGAACTCGTCGAGCGTGGGGCGCGGCATGATCGTGGGAATGCGTTTCGCGAGCATGGACTTGCCGGCGCCGGGCGGGCCGATCATCAGCAGGTTGTGGGCGCCGGCGACGGCGACCTCGACGGCCCGGCGCAGCGCGTGCTGGCCCTTGACCTCGGAGAAGTCCCCGCCGGCCTCGCCCGCGTCGCCGCCCTCCCGGCGCGGCGCATCCAGCCCGCCGGGGAGCGGCGCGAGCACGAGTTCGCCGGTGAGAAAACGGTGCGCTTCGTCGAGCGAGCGCACGGCATAGACCGCCACGCCCTCGACCAGGGCCGCCTCCTCCGCCGAGCGGGGCGGCAGCAGCAGGCCGCGTTTGCCCAGGCGCTTGGCGAGCAACGCCGCGGCGAGGGAGCCGCGGACCGGCCGCGTGGCGCCCGACAGACTGAGTTCGCCGGCGATCAGGTATTCGGCCGCGCGGTCGGTGGCGAGCTGGCCGGTCGCACGCAGGATGCCGAGCGCGATCGGGAGGTCGTAGCAGGGGCCCTCCTTGCGGATGTCGCCCGGCGCCAGGTTGATCGTCGTGCGCATCCGCGGCATGTGAAAGCCGCTGTTGCTGAGCGCCGAGGTGACGCGGTCCTCGGACTCCTTGACGGCCGCGTCGGGCAGCCCGACGAGGACCAGCTCCGGGACGCCCGCCTCGCCGGTGTTGACCTCAACCAGGACCGCTTCGGCCTCGATGCCCTGCAGCGCCGCGGAGTGGATGGTCGCCAGCATTTCCGGAACTATTCCGGAAACGAGAAAATAGCATTTCAGCTGCCAGGCAAGCTTGGCGAATGCGAATTCTGACCCGGCGAGCGCTTGGGGAAGGGATCGAGGGAAATCTCCGGGGCGTAGGCGAGGGTGATCGCCCGGGTCATGTTCTGTTCGACGGCGGCGATGTAGGAATTCGGCCCGCCGGGATACGGATCGGCGAGGAAGCGGTAGACGCCCAGGTAATCGTGGTTGAGCTTGGGCAGCACGAACTTCTCCCAGAACACCGGCGTCTTGGCCACGAGGTCGCGCACGCTGCGGTAGAGGCGCTTCTCCCGCGGCGTGTTGAAGAAATCGTCCGACTCGGCGAACTCGGCATAGAGAAACGCCAGCTCGTCGACGTAGTCGGGCGCCGCCATCTGTCCGAGGTAATCGGCGGTGGCGAGCGCGCAGCCGAGGAAGTGCTCGATCTCCCCGCTGAACTGGAGGTGGGCGATGTTGCTGCGCGGACCCGTGCAGCGGATGGCCGTGACGATCGCCTCGACCTCGTCGTTGTTGAAGCCCACGGCCGGGAGATAGCTGGAGGCGAAGGCGCAGCTGCGCGTCACATGGACCAGGGTGTATTTGGCGCCGGTGCCCTCGCGATCGGCGCGCAGCTTGAGATAGCCGGTGTCGTGCAGCAGCGCCGCCGCGATGGCGATTTCAAACTGCCGCGCGTTCAGGGCGGGGACGGCCTTGGCGCGGTACCGGCCTTCCAAAAGCTGCACGAGGCAGAGCACCGCTTGGTAGGTGTGCTCGGCGTCATGGTAGCGCATGTCCAGCGGAAGATAGTCGAGATACCGCCCGGAAAACATGTCCTCGACGTCGCGAAAGAGGGTGTCGATGAGCGCGGAATTGGCCCCGGGGTGGTGGTGGAGGAAGGTCGCCCGCGCAACGGCGGCCACGGCCGAGGCATTCTTGGTGTCGACTTGGGGGAACATCCTGGGAGCGTGCGCGCGCCGCTAATGCCAATGATCGGCGAAGACGTCAGCTAACGTTTCCGCCGCGGCTCGCGCAAGCTGAATCTCCGCGCTTTCCTCCGATCACACAAGCAATAATACTGCGGCAGATGACGTTGGGACTCACAGGCGGGCTGGGTTGCGGCAAGAGCACGGCGGTCGCGATGTTCGCCCGGCATGGCTGCGGCACGATGGATTCTGACGCCATCATCCGGGACATCGTGCTTCACGAAGTTAGCGTGGTCGACGCCATTCGCAAACGTTTTGGCGGAAACGTGATTGGCCCTTCCAGCCAGGTGGATCGAGCGCGACTGGCGGAGATCGTGTTTGCCGATGCCGCCGCGCTGCGGTGGCTCGAGAACCTGCTGCACCCCCGGGTGTTTGCCCATTGGCGGGCGAGACTTGAGTCCGAGCCCGCGCGGTCATGGGTGGTCGAGGTGCCCCTCCTTTTCGAAAAAAGCCTCCAGAATTGGTTTGATTTCACGGTGGGGGTCGCCTCTCATCCCGCCGTGCAACTTGCGCGGCTTGAGCAGCGCGGCCTCCCCCCGCCGCTCGCCCGGCAAAGGATTTCCCAGCAACTGCCTTTGGCGCAGAAAATTAAGCTCGCCGATTTTGTCCTCCTGAACGACGGTTCGCTCGAGTTTCTGGGCCAGCAGGTCGCGCGTTTGGCTCAATCACTTAAGATCATCTGATTCCCCCTTTGCGCTGCGGCGCAGGGATACCCGCCCGGGCCCGGCGGGTCTGCTATTTTCGCTTCTCCATGGCTGACAATCCACATTCCGGCGACGAACTGCCTCCCCGTGATTCCAGCGGCGGCGCTGACACCGAGCAGGGCGGTGCGGCCGCGCGGAAACCGGCGCGGCGGCGCTCCCGCTATTACCGGGAAAAGCCCGAAGCGGGTGGTTCGGCGCCGGCGGAACCGGCGCCCCAGCCTGAGCCGAAGCACGCCGCGGAGAACGACCACGACGGCAGCCGGGAGCCGCCCGCCGCGGCGGCCTCCGAGGAAAGCGCCCCGAAGGCCGCCCCCGCCGAGTCCGCGCCAGCCGCGGCCGACGAAGGCGAGCCCGAGCCGGTCCAGGGCGGAAGGGAACCGGAGGGCGGGAACCAATTTCGCGGCGGCTACGATCCGTATTACTTCAAGAAGGGCAAACGCCACAAACGGAAGCGGGGCAAGCACTGGCCCGGAGGTCCGGGGGGAGGCGGCAATCAGTATCCGCCCCAGCCGCCGCCGCCGAATTTCACGCCCGTCTTCGGCGACCTGCCCGACGCGGCGCGCTTCGCCGACGTGGCCGCGCTGGACGCCCTCGCCGCGGACCTTTCCTCCGGAGGAGGCCAGCCGATCAATCTCGAGGAGCTGTACGCGCTGGTGCTGGCCGACCTCAACGCCGCGGCCCGGAAGCTTGGCGTGACCTTCGAGGGGGCGCCCAACCGCAAGGAATTGCTGAGCGCGATCTTCAAGGCCGCCGGCGAGGCGAAGCGGCCGGTCATCGACCACGGCTGGCTCGACCTCACCGAGCGCGGCCACGGCTTCGTGGTCCACAAGGCGGTCAACTATCGTCTGTATCCCGAGGACGCGTACGTCCCTGAGAGCCTGATCAAGCGCTACGGCCTCAAGCGCGGGCACGAGGTGAACGTCCAGGTGCGGCCGCCGGAGGGCAACGAGCGGTGTCCGGCGGTCGTGAAGATCGCCAGCGTGATGGATCGGAAGCCGGAGGAGATCTCCAAGATCCCGCCGTTTGAGGAACTGATCCCCTATTACCCGCTCAAGCGCATCCTGCTCGAGGTGCCCGACCAGAAGGATGTCTCCATGCGCGCGGTGGACATCCTCACGCCGGTCGGGTTCGGCCAGCGCGGGCTCATCGTGGCCCCGCCGCGCACCGGCAAGACGGTGCTGCTGCACAACATGGCCAACGCGGTCTCGACCAACAGCCCGGACGCGAAACTGATCATCCTGCTCGTCGACGAGCGTCCCGAGGAGGTGACGGACTTCCGCCGGCACACGCGCGGCGAGGTTGTGAGTTCGACCTTTGACGAGACCCCGGAGAGCCACACCCACGCCGCCGAGATGGTCATCGAGAAGGCCCGGCGCCTGGTCGAGGTGGGGGAGCACGTGGTGATCCTGCTCGACTCGATCACGCGGCTGGCGCGGGCCTACAACGCGCTCGCCTCCAACAGCGGCAAGATCATGACCGGCGGCATGGAGGCGACGGCCCTGCAGAAGCCGAAGCGGTTCTTCGGCTCGGCCCGCAACATCGAGGGCGGCGGGAGCCTCACGATCATGGGCACCGCGCTGATCGACACCGGCAGCAAGATGGACGAGGTGATCTTCGAGGAGTTCAAGGGCACCGGGAACATGGAGCTCCACCTCGACCGCGACCTCGTCAACAAGCGCATTTTCCCGTCGCTGAACATGGAGCGCAGTGGCACCCGCAAGGAGGAGCTGATCTACCATCCCGACGAGTTGCTGCGCATCTATTCCCTCCGCCGCGCCATGCAGGGCATCCCGCCCGTGGAGGCGATGGAGATGCTGATTTCCCGTCTGAAGAAAACCCGATCCAACGCCGAGTTCCTGCTGAGCCTTAACCGCTGACCACGGCGCGCCCCCGCGTCCGTCGGCCTGCCGGCTGTCCACGCCACATCCCCCGTGCGCACCGCCGACGATCCTGCTGTGCGACTGGCCGTCGAGCACGGCCTGTTGAATCCGCCGCAACTGGCGGAGGCGCTGGCGCGTTTCGAACGGGTGGACCCTGGCGCCGACGCGCGGCCCCGGCTCGGCGGTTTTCTGGTGCGGGAGGGCGTGCTCGACGGCAGCCGGCTGGCACGCCTGCTGGCTGAGAAGCTCCGGCTGCCCCTGGTCGATCTGGCGGCCGTCACGGTGATGCCCGAGGCGGCCGCACTCCTCCCGCGGGCGGACCTGGAGCGGGCCCGCGCGTTCCCTTATGCCTGCGACGCCACCACGCTGCGGCTGGCGGTGAGCGACCCGTTTGACTTCGAATCGCTCGATCGTCTCGAGCGCGGCGCCGGGCTCCGGATCGAACTCGCCGTCGCTCCGGACGGCGACATCGAGCTGGCCATCCGCCGGCATTGCGGATCCTCCCCGCGTCGGGCCGGGGAGAACGCGGGTCCCGCCGCCTCGAAACGGCGCGAGGACACCCCGGCCGGGGACGAGGACGAGGCCCCCGTCATCCGCCTGATCGAATCGACGCTCCGCGAGGCCGTTGGTCGGAGGGCATCCGACGTCCATTTCGAACCGCTGGAGAAGCGGTTCCGGATCCGGTATCGCATCGATGGCGTCCTGCAGGAGGCGGCGGACCCGCCGCGGCTGCTGCAGCGCCCGGTCATCTCGCGGCTGAAGCTCATGGCCGGAATGAGCATCGCCGAGAAACGCCGCCCGCAGGACGGACGCGCCCGTTTCGCCTGGGAGGGCCGGGCGCTCGACTTGCGCGTGTCGTCCCTGCCCACGGTGCACGGCGAGAGCGTGGTGCTGCGCCTGCTGGATCCGGAGCGGG
>JBAIXJ010000669.1:0-8678 GCA_037916645.1 Opitutales bacterium
CGAACGCGAGCACGAGCAACAGGGGGCGGGGGGTCATTCGATCGGGGGCGCGACCGCCATATCAGTATCCAGCGTCCGAATCCCAGCAAGGCTACCGCGGCGATAAACCACCATTCCATCGCCCCGCCTCCACCCCCGCCGCCTCCGCCCGACGAAGGAGGACTGGAGGCCGCGTTCACCGTCAACGCCGCGCTCCCGCTCGTGACGCTCCCGGCGGGATTCGACACCGTCACGGTGTAGCTCCCGGCGTTCGCCGCCTGCGCGCTCGCGATGCTGTAGGAGGAATTGGTGGCGCCGTTGATCGGGGTACCGTTGAAGTTCCATTGAAAGGTCGGCGTCGGTCGCCCGGTGACGGTCACCGAAAACTGCGCGGCACTTCCGGCCGTGACCGTCTGATTTTGCGGCTGCGTCGTGATGGCGGGCGCGGCCGGCGGGGCGATGAGGCGTAGGGTATGATTGTTGGTGTCGGCCACGTAGACATTGCCCGAGGCATCAGCCGTGGCGCCGGTCGGGAAGTCGAAGCGCGATCCGCCATCGAGACCGTCGGCGCCCGCCTGGGTTCCCGTCTGTCCGACGATAGTGACGACCTGCCCGGTCGCTGCGATCTCCCGAATCGTGCCATTGTCCGTGTCGGCCACCCAGAGACGCCCCGATGCGTCCGCGGTCAAGCCGGAAGGATAAAAAAACAACGCGCCAGTGCCCGTGCCATCTGCACTGCCGCTGGTCCCGGCCTGTCCCGCCACTGTGGATACAGCGCCGCTGGCGAGCACGATCTTGCGAATCGCACTGTTGCCGGTGTCGGCGACGAACAGATTGCCGCTGCCATCCAGGGCCAGGCCCTGCGGACCGTTGAAGCGCGCGCCGGTCCCCGTGCCATTTGCAGTGCCGCTCAGTCCGGCCGCGCCCGCGAGCAGGCTCGTGGTGCCCGCCGCGGTGATCTTGCGGATGGTATGATTCAGCGTGTCGGCGACATAGACGTTGCCGGCGGCATCCGCGGCAATGCCGGAGGGCCCGTTGAAACGAGCCGCCGAACCGGTGTCCTCGGTGCTGCCCGCGGCGCCGGCGGTGCCGGCGAAGGTGGTGACCATGCCGGCGGCCGTGATCTTGCGAATCGCATCATTGTCCGTGTCGGCCGCGTAGACATTGCCCGCGCCGTCGACGGCCACGCCCGCGGGATGATAGAAACGAGCGGCGCTGCCTGCGCCATCCGCGCTGCCGGCCATCCCGGCCGCCCCGGCCAGGGTGGTGGTGACGCCGGTCGCCGCCACGACCTTCCGGATGGTATCGTTGGCGGTGTCGGCGACATAGAGATTCCCACTGCCGTCGGCCGCGACATCGGCCGGGCTGCTGAAGCGCGCCGCCGAGCCGGTCCCGTCCGCGCTGCCCGCGGTGCCGGCGACGCCGGCCACGGTGCTCACGTACTGGCCGGGCCCGGTGAAGGTCGGCCAGCCATCGGCATCCCAGAACAAGTCGCTGATCTGCAGCGTCGGCGCGCCGTTGGCGTTCGCATCATACGCGTGGAAGGCGATCACCCACTGGCTTCCGTTTTGCACCACGCTCTGCCCGCCCGGGCCGATCCAGCGGGTGGTGCCCGCGTCGAGCACCGTGGACCCGCCGGCCGTCATGGGCGTGCCGTCCCGCGCGAGGTAGGGGCCCGTGATGCTGCCGGCGCGACCGAAGGCGATCTTGTAGGTGCTGTTCACGCCGAGGCAGCAGCGGTCGATCGAAACGAAGAGATAATAATAGCCGTTGGCATAGACGATGTTGGCGCCCTCGATGCCGTTGGCGCGCTGGGCGATCGAGGTCATCGCCCCCACCGGCTTCATGGTGATTGGGTCGAGCTGGGCCACGTGGATGCCGTCAAACCACGAGCCGAACACCAGCCAGGGCAGGCCCGCCGCGTCGATCGCCAGGCTGGGGTCGATCGCGTTGAAGGCGTCAGTCCCGGCCCGGGAGCTGATCACCACGCCGTCGTCGCGCCAGTCGCCCGCGGCCAGGCTGCTGCAGGAGCGCAGCCCGATGGCGGAATTGTTCGTGCCGAACGCCGAGACGCAGTAGTAGCACCACGTCCGGCCGCCGAACCGGTGGACGTCGGGCGCCCACACGTCCAGGTTGTTCATGGCGGGCGCATAGGTCCGCCACCATGAGAGTTCCGCGGAAAAGAGCGGCGTGCCCTGGTGCCAGACCAGTCCGTCGGCGGACGACTTGACCGGCAGGCCGGCGCCGGTGGCGAAGCACCACCACGTGGCGCCCTCGCGGATGATGCTCGGGTCGTGCGCGCCCAGATCGCCGCCCAGCCCCCAATCCGCGGCACGCAGCGGCCCCAGCACGAGAATCAGCCCGGCAACAACCGACGAGAGGGTCGGCGTGAGACGAATCCAGGCTGTCGAGGACATGGGACGATCGTGGCAGCCGAGGTTACGAAGCTGATTCAACGATTCGATGCCACCGCCGACCACAGGGAACAGCCGGGACTTCTTCCCCCAGGATACCGCAACTCCAATCAGCCTCCTTACGTCGGCTGCTACTCTTGAGGTGATTCCGGGGGTGGATCATTTCGCATCCAGTGGTCGGGTGCAGCCGATATTCAAGCCGGACGCGCGGCCGAGCTGCGTTCCGGCGGGCCGTTGACCTGACCCGCCGGAACACGATGGGCATCCTGCCCGGCGCTCAGTACCGGTACCTCAACCCAAGCTCATACGTGGTGTCGTAGCTGCGGACGTCGCGCGGGAACATCGGCAGGTTCCCGAAGTTGTCCTTGTACTTCGTCTTCGTGATGTTGGTGGCGTCGAACGTGATCGTCAGGCCCTTGGTGACCGCGTAGCCGGCGGAGAAGTCGAGCTGGCCGCGCGGCTGGACCCACACCGTCGTCGGCTGGATGCCGCTCTGATTGAACGAGTCGATATATCGCCCGCGCCAGACGTAGGCGAGCCGGCCGGTGACCGGGCCATGCTCGTACATCACGATGAAGTTGTAGTTGTCCTTGGCGACCTGGGCGATGGTTTGCTTCTCATTCGTCAGCGGGTTTTCCGTCTCGCCCTTGATGTAGGTGTAGTTGGCGTCCAGCCCCAGGCCCTTCCACCAGCCCGGCAGGAAGTCGAAGAAGAACCGGTAGCTGACCTCCACGCCCTTCAGGGTGCCGTTGTGGGTGCTGCGCGGGCGGGTAACGGTGTAGAAGCTGCCGTTGATCGTCTCGGCCGAGCCGTAGCTCTGGATGTAGCCGTCGATGGTCCGGTAGAAGCCGGCGACGGAGGCCATGCCCGCCTTCGTCGGATAGTATTCGAGCGCCAGGTCGTAGTTGGTCGACCGGATCGGCTCCAGGTCCGGATTGCCGCCGGAGCCCTGGCCGGGCAGCGTCGGCCCCGGCGAGGTCAGTGTCAGGGCGGGATTCAGCGCGTCGAAATTGGGCCGCGTGATCGTCTTGGTGAAAGCCGCGCGCAGATAGATGAAATCCTCCAGCTTCATGCGGGCGGTCGCCGTCGGCAGCGCCGACCACCGGGAGCGTCCGACGGTCGTCAGTTCATAGGCGCCCGTCGTGTTCCCGTTCACCACCTGCCGCTGGTAGCCTCCCAGCGAGTCGTCGGTGTGCGCGAACCGGACGCCGATCACGCCGTCGACCGGCTTGTCGCCGACCTTGGCCGAGTAGTTGGTCAGGCCGTAGATCGTCGTCGTCTTTTCCTTGTCCTTAAAGGTGCGCGAGGGATCGGGCGGCGGCGCCCCGGTCGCATGGCCGAAGATCTGCCGGATCGTGTCGGCGCTGTTCAGGAGGAAGTTCGGATCCGCCGACCACCACTGGCGGACGTTGATCTGGTCGGGGCTGACGAAGAGGTTCGTCGGGGACAGGTGCCCCAGGCCCGCGACGCTCGGCGCCGGCGCCCGCATCCATTGGAAGTCGCCGCCGCCGTTCGCCGACTTGTAGTTGACGTCGCGTTCGCCGTACCGGACGCCAAACTGGAGCGACTTGAAGATGTCGTTCCGCAGGCGGTAAAGCAGGTCGCCGCGCAGGGCGTAGCCCACGCTGTGGGCGCGCTGCCACTGGTCGAACAGCTGCGTCAGGTAGAAGTTCGCGACGTTCGTGTAGTCGATGCCGGACGTGTGGACCGAGGAGGCGTTGTTGTCGTTGTAGGTGATCGCGAACGACGGCGTGATCGTTTGGGTGTCGAGAATGACGCCGCGCGGGCGGAACGTGGTGAAGTTGTAGCTCAGTTCCCCGGAGACCCTCATCGTCCCGTCGTCCCACGCGCCGCCGAATGCGCCCTGGTAGGTGTCGGTCTTGTCGTGGAACGCCTGCGTGCTCGTCAGCGTGTTGGTGTTGTGGGCGGTCAGGCTCTGGACGAACCGGGCGGGCGTGCCCGCGCTGTCGTATTTCTCCGGCACGTTGTAGCCGTCATAGCCCGCGGGATAGAGCGTGACGTTGTCGATGAAGAAGCCCGCGTTGGCCCAGCTCGGGATGCCGATGAAGAAGTCGACGCTGTGCAGGTTGTCGTAGTGGGTGTAGAGATTGTCCCAGTAGAACTGCGTCTGCTCGTTCGGCTTCCATTGCAGCATGGCCGAGATGCCCGTGCGCTTGCGGTCGCCCGGGTTCATCTGGATCCCGAAATTGTCGGCGTAGTAGCCCCGGGTGCCGGAGGAATCCGTGGCGAGGTCGAACTGCTCGCCGTTGGCGCCGAAGTGCACGTAGTTGTCCACGATCTGGTCCATGAACTGCGAACGCGCGAACGACACGTCGAGCAGCGCGCCGAATTCACCCATCGGGGTCTTCCAGCGATTGCTCACCAGGGCGCTGAGGTTGTAGCTGTGCTTCTGCGCCTGGGTCGCATAGATCCCCCGCGCAGTGCCGGCGAAGGCGGGCCCCGTGAAATCGAAGGGCCGCCGCAGGCGCACGTCGATCAGGCCCGCCACGCCGCCCTCGATCTTGTCCGGACCGGAGGTCTTGAAGACGTCCACGCCGGCAATCATTTCCGCCGGGATGTCCTGCAGCGCGAGGCCGCGGCTGGTGCCGGTGAACACCTCGTAGCCGTTCAGCGTGGTTTCAATGTTGGGCAGGCCGCGGATCACGACGGAACTCACCTCGCCGAGCGACCGGCCCACCTGCACGCCGGGCACGCGCTGGAGTGCTTCCGCCACGGTGAGGTCCGGGAACTTGCCGATGTCCTCGGCGACGATGGAGTCGACGAATTCCGGCGCGTTGAGCTTGATCTCTTGCGCGCCGATCAAGCTCGCCCGGAGGCCGGTGACATAGACCGGCGCCATCTCCACCGTGCCCGGCTGGACGGCGGTGGAGGAGCTGGGAGTCGCAAGCGGGACGGGCGGGGAAGACTGCTGCGCGCGCGCCGTCCCCGATCCAAGGAGCAGGACCAGGGTGACCGCGGGGCCAATCGCGAAGATGCTCCCGGGGCGGCCAAGGCGCCGTCGCGGGGATCTGGCGTTTTCGAGGGTAATCATAGTCATAGGGGTGCTGGGTTTGGGACGGTACGTTAGGTTGCTGTAGGGTCGCTGGAGAATTGAGTCTAGAGCCGGCTTACTTGACGGTAACCTGGGGGCGGCCCGGGGCGTTTCAGACGGAACTGACTGCGAGAAGCCGCGCCAGTTCCGGAAGGTCGTCCGTCGCCGCGGATCCGCCGGCCTCCGGCGGGCGGACGCTCGGACCATCGACCCAGGTCGCGCCGATCAGCGTGGCGCGCGGGAACTCCTGGACGCCGGTCTCATTGTTGTGAATCTGGCTGACGACCATGTCGACGGCGGCCTCGCCGGTGACGCCGTTGTGCTGGTCCATCCCGGCGATCTCGGGGTGCGCGGCGCGCCATTCGAGCTGGATCACGCCGAGGTCGTCGGGGACGCCGCGGCCCGCGGCCCGGAGCCAGCCCAGCACGTTGTTGTAGAGAGTGAAGATCACATCCGGCTCGTGGCGCTCGAGCCAGAGGCGGAACAGTTCGGGCGCCCGCGGGCCCGTGACGTCCTTGAAGGGCGGGCAATGCTGCGTCCGCGGCAGGGCGCGCTGCCCCGTGAAATAGCCGGCCGAAAACCGCCGCTCGACCAGCGCGTCGATCACGTCGTCGAGCACCAGGCCTGGCCGGCGGTACCCCAGCGCCACGGCTTTCTCGAACGCCGTGAGCGCGAGGTGATGGTGGTCGACGCAGCAGAACGACAGCGCAGGATCACGGGTGCGCACGCCCGTGACCACGCACGGGAGGCGGGCCCAGACGGGCGCCAGGTGGCGCGGCAGGTGGTTGGTGTCCATGAGCCCGACCAGCACGATCCCCTGGATGCCGCGCGTCGCGAGGATCCGCAGCCACCGCTCGGCGGTGAACGCGGGATCATGGAGCCAGAAATAGTCGAACCCGTAGCCGAGCTTCCGCGCGCGGGCCTCGCAGCCGGCGACATAGGTGGGGATCGTGGGATGTCGGCGGAAGGCAGCGGGATCGCGGTTGGCGTTGACCAGCGCCAGCTTCGCCTGCAGCGGACGTTCCCGCGTCGCCCGGAGCTGGGCCATCAGGTGGGAGATGACCGCGTCCGGCTGATAGTGGAGCCGGTCGGCCGTCTCGCGGATCCGCCGCCGCGTCTCCTCCGGAATCTGCGGGCTGCCCCGCAATCCCAGCGAGATCGTGTTTTTTGAATAGCCTAGGGCCCGCGCAATATCGTTGAGCGTGGGGCGAGACATGCGGGTTATACGAGGTGCGATGGGGACTAAGGGACTGGTCGGTCCCGACCCGTTGGGGTCCGCCCTAATATGCGCCGTCCGAAGCCGAAACCCGACACTGTCGGCGGCCCAGCACCCCTCTTGCCAGCGATTGGCAGAAAACTCGCCCGTCCGCCGATAGGGGCCTCAACGTCGAGGGTTCCGGTCCAGATGCTTGCAGGCGGCCTTGCGGCTGATGCCTGATTGCTCGCACAGTTCGTTGACCGTGAACCAATCACTCTGCATCAGTGTGACGAAGCGCACGATCTCTTCCAAAGGGGACGGTTTCTAGGGCCTTATCGCCCCGCAAGCGTATCCCATCACCCCGGATCGTCTGTCACCTAACCTGCTGGACCGCGCCCCGCCGCCCTCGCGCCCTCACCTTCCGCTCCCTGCCATTTCCGGCCGTTCCTCCGCCGGGTGTAGCTCAAAGCCTAGAATTTGAAACCGCGCGACGAGAATTCCCAAGCAACGAAATAAAGTGCTACCCAGCATCCAGCGCCCACGACGGCCCAGCGCACTTTGTTCGAAGTTCTTTCAAGCAGATGCATTCCAATAAGGACGACGCCCGATCCACAAAGCACGATGCCATAAAACCACCATTCGTTGGCGTCTAGTACTTTGGCAAGAGGGCGCCAAAAGACCAGAATTAGGAGCATCACCGGAAATACGACGATACCTCCCGAGAGGAACCACAGGATCAATTCCGTCTCGGTGGTGGGCTTCTTGCGATCGTCGTCTGCAATTCTTGTCATGTTTCGACAAAAGGGGTCATGCTTTACCTTTCGCCTTGGCCAACCGTGCGAGCAGCGGCGCAGCCGGATGATCCGCGTCCCGGCGTAGCCGGCCGAGGTGCTTGCTCACATAGATGCCCGAACCCATGTCGAGCCGCTCCGCCAGCCAGCCGTTGGGGGCGTCGCTAATCTGCCGCAGGCGCGCCGCCACCGCCACCTTCCACGGCGCCGACTTCGCTGTGGCGACCTTGACCGCGTCCGGCAGGGCGGCCACCATCTCATTGGCCAGCCGCTCCCAGCACAGCCGGCGCACTTCGCGCACCCCTTGGCTTTCCCAAGCCCTCGCCTCGACCGCTACGGCGTGGTCGCGCATCAGCGCCTGCTTGTATTCCTGGCTGCCCAACGCCCAACCCTTGCTCAAAGCGACATAGGCCTTGTTCTTGCCCACCGGTCCTTCGGCCGCCTGCCAGGCGAGATACTCGGCGTACGCCCCCCAGCCCCGGCGGTCATCGCATAAGCTCCCGGCCGCCTCCAGCGACGTTTCGACCCGCAGAAAGGACGGTCGCTGCCGTTTGTGCCACAAGTACCAGTAGCTGCCGTGACGGTACTCGTGCAACCGGTCTACTGCCACTATTCCCGCGCGCACCGGGTTTAGGTGAATATAGTCACAGACTTGTCCCAGCGCTCCGCCCGCCTCCGCCAGCAGACTGTGATATCGGCCCTGAAACAAATGCCCGCGCTCCCCCCGCAGACGGTTGAATCGATTGGCGAAACTCGATTGCAGCCACTGCATGCCGCCAACCAGGTTTCCCGCCGGAGTCTCTACCGCCAAGTGGAAATGATCGCCCATCACCACAAACGCATGCAACGCCCAGTCGTAGCGCGCGCAGGCCGCGAACAGGCACTCTTCAAACGCAGCCTTTGCGCCTTCCTCCCGAAAGATCCAAGTGCGGTAGTTTCCTCGATTGATCACATGGTAGATCGCCCCTGGAAACTCGAGCCGCAGCTTGCGCGCCATGAAGCCAGCGTGCCCACGGCCACCTCCAGCGTCAACTCGTAAGGTGAATGGTAAAGCATGACCCCTTTTTTCAAAGTTTGGTGGTAGCTCGGCTGATGCGACGCAAGCCCCTCGCCGATCGACGCGGAGGGACCGCCGGCCCGCACCTTCCGGAATACCGGCCACGGCGATACACGCCTCGAAACCCAACCGGCCGTGCCTACTTCGCGGGTCCCCCGGCCTCCATGAGCACGGCGGCCTCCCGCAG
>JBAIXJ010000670.1:0-4479 GCA_037916645.1 Opitutales bacterium
CCGTGGGCGCCAACGTGCACGTCAAGCTGGTGTACGGCGAGGAACCCCACCATGTGGTCGAGGCGGTCTTCAAGTGCTTTGCCCGGGCGCTGGATGCCGCCTGCCGGATCGAGCCCCGGGCGGCGGACCGACTGCCGAGCACCAAGGGCACGCTGTAGGCCGGTTTCGGGTCCTGGGTTTTGCGTCTTGGGTTGCGCAGCCACGGCCCTTCAACCCAAGACCCGCGACCCAAGACTCTAGACCCCGGACCATGAGCAAAGCGGCGCCCAGGATCGCGATCCTCGACTACGGCATGGGCAACCTGCGCAGCGTGGCTCGCGCGGTGGAGGCCGCCGGCGCGGAGGGGCGCATCATCAGCACTCCGGCGGAGATGACCTGGGCGGACGGCGTCGTGTTTCCCGGGCAGGGGGCGATCATGGACACCATGGCGTTTCTCCGCCGCTCCGGATTCGACCAGGCGGTTCGCGATTGGCTGGCGGCGGACCGGCCGTACCTCGGGATCTGCCTCGGTCTGCAGGCCCTGTTCGAGTCGTCGGAGGAAGGCGGCGGGACCCCGACCCTGGGCGTCTTCCCGGGCCGGATCGTCCGATTCCGCCTGCCGCCGGAGCTCAAGGTGCCGCACATGGGGTGGAACACGGTGCGGTTCCTGCAGCCCGGGGCCCCGATCTGCGCCGGAATCCGGCCCGACGGGGAGGCCTTCTATTTCGTGCACAGCTACTACGTGGTGCCGGCCGACCGTTCGCTCGTGCTCGCGGAATGCGACTACGGGGTCCGGTTCGTCTGCGCGATCGCCCGGGGCAACTGCTTCGCGACCCAGTTTCACCCCGAGAAGAGCCAGGCCCTGGGCCTGCGGCTCTATCGGAATTTCGTCGCCTTGACCGCGGCTCACTGCGCCGGCTGAAGGGGGGGCGCCGCGCCGGCGGGCCGTGACCGCGCATTTTTTGTTCTGCGGGTTTGCATCAATCGGACCCATCACTCTTAATACGGCAATGGCTTCCAAGGCGACCCTGACGCTCGAGAGCAAGGACTACCACCTTCCGGTGATCACTGGCACGGAGGGCGAGAAGGCGGTGGACATTCGCAGCCTGCGCAATGAGTCCGGCTACATCACCTACGATGAGGGTTACGGCAACACCGGCTCCTGCGAAAGCGCGATCACCTTCATCGACGGCGAGGCGGGCGTCCTGCGGTACCGCGGCTATCCGATCGAGCAGCTGGCCGAGCATTCCTCCTTCATCGAGACGGCCTTCCTCATCATCAACGGCGAGCTGCCGACGCCGGCCCAGCGCAAGCGGTTCTCGCAGCTGCTGACGGAAAACTCGCCCATTCACCAGAGCACGGAGCACCTGTACGAGGGGTTCCCGGCCGACGCGCATCCCATGGCCAGCCTGTCGGCGATGCTCAATTCGCTGGGCTGCTACTATCCGCACCTGGCAACCAACGATCCCCAGCGGGACCTGGCGAATTTCGACGAGACGGCGGCCATCATCATCTCCAAGGTGCGCACGATCGCCGCCTACTCCTACCGCGCCAGCCGCGGCCTGCCCTACATCTACCCGCGCCGCGACCTGCCGTATTGCGAGAACTTCCTGCACATGATGTTCTCGACGCCGTTCGAGCCCTACATCGCCCTGCCGGAGGTCGCCCAGGCGCTGAATCTCTTTCTCCTCCTGCATGCCGACCACGAGCAGAACTGCAGCACGTCCACCGTGCGCATGGTCGCGTCCAGCGGCGCCAATCTCTTCGCCTCCACCGCGGCCGGCGTCTGCGCCCTGTGGGGTCCGCTGCACGGCGGCGCCAACATGGCCGTGCTCGAGATGCTCAAGAGCATCCACGCCGAGGGGGACGACGGGACGAAGTTCGTGGAGATGGCCAAGTCCGGCAAGGCCGACAAGCGGCTCATGGGCTTCGGGCACCGCGTCTACAAGCACTACGACCCGCGCGCCAAGATCATCAAGGAGAGCTTCTACACCGCGCTGGCCAGCCTCGGCATCAAGGACGACCCCCTGCTCAACATCGCGATGAAGCTCGAGGAGGCGGCGCTCAAGGACGACTACTTCCTTGCGCGCAAGCTCTACCCGAACGTCGACTTCTACTCCGGCCTGATCATGCGCGCGATCGGCATCCCCGAGAACATGTTCACCGTCATGTTCGCCATCGGCCGGATGCCCGGCTGGATCGCCAACTGGAAGGAGGTCGCCTCCAATCCCAAGGGCCGGATCAATCGTCCGCGGCAGGTTTACGTCGGCGAGACCAAGCGCGACTATATTCCGCCGCACATGCGGAAGTAGGGCGGACCCGGGCGCCGGAGGCGGGCCGCCCCTATTTTTTCGGCGGCGCGTGGAAGATGTCGTCCAGGCTCAGGCCGGTGAGCGCGGTGATCCCGTGCAGCAGCCGCCAGAAGACCACCATCATCATGGCCATGCTCGGCAGCACGATCACCGGCCAGCTCAGCAGGTGCATCTTGGCCAGCTCGTGATTGAAATCCACGGTGCCGGGCGGGCTGCGCAGGAGGTAACGGGCCAGGCAGTAATTGAGGATCGCGCTGGCAAAGAACGCGAGCGACAGCAGGCCGGTGGCGCGGCGCATCAGGCGCGCGAAGCCGGCCTGGGCGCTGTGGGCCGCGAGGGCCGCATCCACCTTGGCGACGTCGATGACCTGCGGATTGTAGAGCAGTTCGTTGAGCAGCGGCGTCTTGGCCCGCGCGGAGCCGAGCACGGCCAGGCCGATGGCCGCCGGGATGGCCGCATCCTTCGCGGCAAACCACAAGCCGCCCAGGTTCATCAGGCCGAAGCCGCCCGAGATCAGCACGCTGGCGAAGCCGATGATGGAAACGAAATTCCAGCGCCGCCGGACGGCGAAATCGTACAGGCCGTACCCCAGCGGGAAAGCCAGCGCCACCAGCAGCCCGAGGTGAGGCCCGAGCGTGCGCTCGCCGCTGAACCAGGTGAGCACCACCGTCGGCACCAGGATGTTGCAGACCAGGTTGACCGGGAGATTCTCGGGCTTGGGCGCCGGGCGGCCGGCGGGTGCGGGCGGCGCAGGGGGAGCGGAGAGCTCTGGTGGCTCGGGAGTGGACATTTCGTTTTGCCATACACATTCGCAGAGCCATAACTCACGTCAAATCACACCTTCGCCTCCATGATCCTCCTCGGCGTCAACATCGACCATGCCGCCACGCTCCGCCAGGCGCGCTACCGCGAGGCCGCGCACCCCGCCGGCGGCAACGTCGAGCCCGATCCCGTCACCCTCGCGCTCCTCGCCGAGCGCGCCGGCGCGGACGGCATCACGGTCCACCTGCGCGAGGATCGGCGCCACATCCAGGAGCGCGACGTCTGGCGGCTGCGGGAGACGGTGGCGACGCGGCTCAACCTGGAAATGGCCTGCGCGCCGGCCATGACGGAGTTCGCGCTCAAGCTGAAGCCCGATTCGGTCTGTCTCGTGCCGGAAAACCGTCGGGAGGTCACGACCGAGGGCGGGCTGGACGTCGCCGGCAACGAGGAGCGGGTCCGGGCCGTCGTCGAGGCCGCGCGCGGGGCGGGCATCGTGACGAGCCTCTTCATCAGCCCCGATGAGGCCCAGATCGAGGCGGCGGCGCGCCTCCAGAGCCCGTGGATCGAACTGCACACCGGAGCCTACGCCGAGGCCTGTCACTCGCCGCGCCGCAAGCCGGAATTGGAGCGCCTCCGCCGGGGCGCGGCGCTGGCGCACCAGCTCGGACTGGTGGTGAACGCCGGGCACGGCATCAACTACGTCAACATCGCCGAGGTGCGCACCCTGCCGCACCTGCATGAGCTCAACATCGGGCACAGCATCCTGAGCCGGGCCCTCTTCACCGGGATCGAGGAGGCCGTGCGCGAGATGAAGGCGCGGATGAACGGGTGAAAATCGGGAAAGCGAGAAAGCGGGACATTGGGAAACTGAATCAGCGCTCCAGTTTGCCACTTTCCCGATTTCCCATATTCCCACTTTTCCGATGACCCTCCAACTCCCCCCCGGCGGCATCCTGCTCGGTCTCGGCTGCGACGTGATCGAGATCGAGCGCGTTCGCGGCGTGTGCGAGCGCCAGGGTGACCGGTTTCTCCAGCGCGTGTTCACGGACGAGGAGAAGGAGTATTCGTTCGGCCACAAGTACCCGCACCGCCATCTGGCCGCGCGTTTTGCCGCCAAGGAGGCGGTGTCGAAGGCGTTCACCACGGGCATCGGCGCGGAGCTGGGCTGGAAATCCGTCTCCATCTATCACGGTTCGCGCCGCGAACCGCGGGTCCGGTTGGACGAGAAGGGTCTGGCGTTGCTGCGCGAGGTCGGCGCCACCGAGGTCTTGGTCTCGCTCTCCCATACGGACACGGTGGCGATGGCGGTTGCCGCCCTGGTGCGGAAACCCGATTGACGGGGCCGGCTCATGACCTCGGGCAAAGGCTACGCGCCGGTATGGCTGACCCTCGGCTTTGCGGTCGGTTGCCTGTTTGGCTGGCTGGT
>JBAIXJ010000671.1:0-1749 GCA_037916645.1 Opitutales bacterium
AGGTATTCCTCGAGGTTGGTGTACCCGTCGTGGTCGTTGTCGGCGGCGGCGTCAGAGGGGTCGTGCGGATTGAGACCATGCGCGACCTCCCAGTCGTCGGGCATGCCGTCGTTGTCGCTGTCGACCGGGACCGGACCCGACTTGAGCTCGGGCCAGCCGCCGACGTCCGCCTGCGAGTTGATGATGTGGCCCGTGCCTTGGCGGACCTCCTCGACGAGGCGCGCGTCCACGGGATCCCGCGCCGGAAGCGAGGCGCCGACGCTCGCCAGCACGAACTCCGCTGCCTCGGCGGCCGGCACCGTCGTCACCGGGGGCGCCGCGAAGGGCTCCGCGACGGTCCCGACCTGGCGCTTCCCCTCGATCTCGACCGGATCAAAAAAGAGCGTGTTGTCCGCCGTCATCGCGTCGTGGCCGACGAAGAGATTGCCCTGGATGTAGTACCGCAGCTCGGACGGGGCCCCGACGCGGATGGGGGTGCGCGCGAGGCTGCTCGGGCCCGGCTTGATGTAGTTCGCCACGTAGTTCACCTCGAGGCGACCCTGGGTGAGGCCCGAGCACGTTTGTCCGAAGTCGTAGATGACATTGTTGCGGACGTCGAAGCGGGGGTAGGGCGGCCGGCCGTAGTTGTCGCCGAGGCGCGGGTTGCGCGCGTCGTTGTGGATCCAGAGATTGTGATGCCACGACACCGGCCCGTTGGCGCGCGAGAGCGAGCCGTAGCCGTGGGCGCCCTTCGGGTGCTTGCTGCGATTGAGCGACTCGCCGATGAGGCACCACTGGATGGTGAGGTTCGCGTCATTGCCGGACAGCGAGAGGCACTCGTCGATGGACCACGTGGCGCTGCAGTGGTCGAAGATCGAGTTGCTGGCGCCGTGATAGAAGTCGATGCAGTCCTCGGCCCGGCCGGTGACGTCGCCGAGACGGCTCCGCAGATAGCGCACGACGACATCGTGCGTCGCCACCACGAACGGATAGTCCCGCAGGCAGATGCCGTCACCCGGCGCCGTCTGGCCCGCCAAGGTCAAGAATGGATTTCGGACTGTGATCTGGCTCTTCAAAACAATGGTGCCGGCGACGCGGAAGATCACGATGCGCGGACCCTCGGCCTCGCACGCGGCGCGCAGGCTGCCCGGGCCGGAATCGTCGAGGTTGGTCACGAAGAGGACGCGCCCGCCGCGCCCGCCCGGCGTCGTAGCGCCAAAGCCCTCGGCCCCGGGAAACGCCGGCAGACCGGGCGCTGCGCCGGCATCGGCGGCCGAGGCCGGGGGAACGGCGAGGGTGAGGACGGCGAGCAGAATTGCGGGCAGGTGTGGATTCATGGCATGGGTCGCAGAAAGTGGATCGTCACGAATTCAGGGCAACGTGAGATCGGCGGCGCGCAGGACGGCGGCGGCGTCCGAAGCGATGATGGCGCCACCATGGAGATCAACCCCGACCAGCGCCTCCCGGGGCACGCCGGGCGCCGCGAAGTACAGCGTGTCCCCGCCGCTGCCGGAGGAATACCCGGCCACGGTGCCCGAATGCAGGACGACCTGCGGCATGCCTTTCACGGTCACGCGTTCGCTGAAGACCACCGCGATGCGCCCGTCCTGCCAACTGATCCCGCGGATGACCGGCCCGTCCGCCCGCTCCGGATCCCAGGTGCCGGCAAACGTCCACGCCGCGGTGACCTGGTCCGGGGTGGGGGCGCCGGGCGCGGCGGCAAGGTTGTCCCTGAACCAAGGGTAGTCCCCGCCCGGCCGGTGGCAGCCG
>JBAIXJ010000672.1:0-1687 GCA_037916645.1 Opitutales bacterium
GGTCGGGTTCTGCGGGTTGGGTTGGGGGAGAATCCGGAACTCGAGCACGCCGGCGCCGCGCAGGAGGCGCTGCAGGTCGGCCGCACTGTCCAGATAGCCGCGGTTAGCGCGCCATTCCTTGTATGTATCCACCACCCGCTTGACCTTGTCCTTCAGCTCCGGGTGCTTGCTGACTATCTGATCTAGGCTCTTCTGGCGGGCCGCGGATTTCTCGTCCATATCCAGCACGCCGGTGAACGCATCGCGGTCCAGGTTGGTGGCCAGGACCGCGTCGTACGCGTCATCCATCGCCCCTTCCGCGTCGCTGAGGTCGGCTTCGAGCGTGATCAGGGTTTTTTGAGAGGCCGGCGCGCTGGTCGGGCCGCTCGTGGTCTGGCTGGCGGGTTGCGACTCAGCCGGCTGACTGCTCGGCCGGGATTCCGGCCCCTTGCGATAGGCGGCCAGCGCGACCATGTACGCGTCATAGGCCTTGGCCGCTTTGGCAAGCAGATCGGCGCGGGCGGGTACCCCGCGGATCAGGCTGGCGATCGCGGCCTCGCGGTCGGCGCCGGTCTGCGTGAACGCGTTCTCGAGGTCGCTGCGGCCGATATTGCCGGCGAACAGGTTGTTCAGCGCATCGTAGTAGGCGCGACGCTTCTCGATAACGTTGGACGGCGGAAGCGGCATCTGCACTTCGAGCCGGTTGCGCCCGATCGCCCGCCACTGCAGGTCGAAAATGCCCTGCGGATCGACGCGCTTCTGCAGCAGGCGCTTCATGTCCTCTGCGAGATTGGGGTAGTTCTGCATGCCGGTGTCGTCGATCTCGAAGATCAACGAGATTCCGCCCGCAATGTCCAGCCCGGGTCGCAGCTTCTGCTGCGGCGGGTAAAGAAAGATGATCCCCACCACCAGGATGCCCAGAATGAGCAGGATCTTCTGACTCAGATTTCGTTCCCACATGGGAAGGTCCTTTGGTAAGAGCAATTGAGCAACTGACGATCGCCACGCTTCCGGTTCGGGCCTCTGCGACCGATCCGGGCCTCTATCCCCTGCGCTGCACCCCCCTTAGGTGCGTGGCGGACCGGTTCTGAGCAGAACCGTGCTCAAGGCGGGATCACGAATCGGGCTGGAAACGCCCTGAAATATGGACAGGAACCGGCCACACGGGTCCGAGTGGTCCGCGGGCCAGTGGAGATCGGGCAGGATTGCGACGGGTAGAGCGGCCGAGCTGCCGGTGGAAGTATCGAGTGGGCCGCGGGCGACGGTGCCTTCCCGCCAGCCGACCGACTCCTCCAGCGTCGCCCGGTTCGGCAGGCCGGGCCAGCGTACCGGTACGGCGTCGACCAACAGGCCGGAGATGCTCGCCTGGCGCTGCGCGGGCATGGGCGGCTTGCCGGCGGGAGAAGCCGGACCCGCGGGCCCGGGGCACGCGCGCGGGGCATCGCCCGCAACCGGGCCCGAGCGCGGGGCATGGCGCGCGCGCGTCGAAGCCGACGGCGCGCTGAGCACCCACGGACAAACCTTCTGCTGTGCCACCAGGAGCAGCAGCAGACCCAGGCCGCCGCCGAGGCGCACCAGCTTGTCCGCCCACCATCGTCGCATCCGGGCTATGGTAACGAATCAGCCGGAGCTTGCCAAGCCGCCGATATCTGTTACGAGTGGCGGGACAAGTACTTAGCTACGCCCTGGGCGGTGGGCTGCATGGCTT
>JBAIXJ010000673.1:0-2701 GCA_037916645.1 Opitutales bacterium
CAGCGCCCAGGGTCCGGTCCGCCTCCCGACCCGGAAGATGCCCCAGCCAATGAGCCAGCTCACCGCCCGCATGACCGCCAGCGTGAGCAACAAGAGCAGGACGACTTTCAACGCATGCATGGGGCCAAGCGGATCCGGTGGAGGCGTTCGGGCTGGCATTCAGCATTCGGACGGACGCGGACGCCCTGTCCGCGCCCGGAAAGGCGCAGCGCCGGCGGCCTACCACTTCTCGTACCGCACGAGCTGGGAGAGGGGTTTGCGCTCCTTCGGGCCGGCGTGGTCGGCGGGATAGCCGAGCGGCGTCAGGGCGATCGGGTCCACGCCGTTCGGCAGGCCGAAAGCCTGGCGCGCGGCGACGACATCGAACGCGGCGATCCAGCAGGTGCCGAGCCCCTGGGCCGCGGCGGCGAGGATCAGGTGGTCCATCGCGATGGCAACGTCGACGGTCGTGTAGTTGACGCCGTCGGCGCCGCGCACCCATCCCTGGGCCGGGAGCCCGCAGGCGCAGATCACGAGGGGCGCCTGGGTGAACCAGCGGCGCGCGTAGACGCGATGAAACTCGTCCTCGCGTCCCTTCATCTTCGCCACCACGAGCCGGAAGGGCTGGAGGTTGGCGGCGGTCGGCGCGAGGCGTGCGGCCTCGAGCACCCGGGTGAGCTTGGCCGGATCCACGGGGTCCGGCTTGTAGGCGCGAACGCTGTAACGGTGCTGGATGACGTCGAAGAATTCCATGATCTGTTCCGCGCCGGGAAGAGGCGCGGGCCCGGACCCAGACAAGCACCCGGGCGGGAAATAGACAATTCCGGAAACGGAGCGGGCGCACCGGGCCGCGGGAGCCCGGTCCGCGCCTACACCTTGCCGCGCCGCGCCTCGAGCTCGAGGCGGATCACCCGCATGCGCTCCTGGCTCAGGGGGTAGAAGGCCAGCAGGACCAGCGCGACCAGCAGGGCGCCGACCGGGATCGCCGCAAACAGGAAGCGGATCCACCAGATCGCCTCCGGCGTCTGCGCGGCGCCCAACGACTGCTTGTAGCCGACCGCCTCGAGCAGGTAGTTGACGAGGCCGAGGCTCAGCGCCATGCCGGCCTTGGAAACCCAGGAATACCAGGAGGTGAAGGCGCCCTCGCGCCGCTGGCCGGAACGGATCTCGTCGTCGTCCACGACGTCGACGCACATCGACGGCAGCACCACCCACAGGCCGGTGGCGCAGAAGCCGGTGAGCGACGTGTTCAGCACGATCAGCCAGCCGTTGCCGTTCATCCGGAACAGCGGGAGGCTGTGGCCGAACCAATGGAGCATATACCAGACGTTCTCGCCGTTGCCGGGCCGGTACATCCACCAGCTCGATCCAAAGGCGAAGATCCCCGTGGCCAGCGTGAACAGCAGCGCCTTGCGCTTGCCGAACCGCCGCGAAATCCAGGACGCCGCGAACACGCCGATCACGCCGAACACGAAGTAGCCGACGCTGCCCCAGAAATAATAGTACGACATGATCGCCTGGTCGGCGTGAAACGAGTAGTAGGTGCCGACGAACTGCGCCAGGCCGCCGAGCATCGTGCTGGGCATGACGAACACCACGCCGATCCCGAGCAGCACCACGAACGGACGGGAGCTGAACGTCTGGCGCAGCGTGGCCCAGAAGCGGGTCCGGGGCTGCTGCGCAGCCTTTTCGTAATACCGCTCCCGGACGCAGAAGAAGTTCGCAAATCCGGCCGCCACCATCAGGAGCCCCGCGAACGCCACGGCCCACTGGACGCCGCGCAGCACGTCGGGCTTGCCCGTCGCGGGGTCGCTGAACAGCGACAGATTGGCGAACCACCAGGCGAAGGCCATGTAGACGCCGGAGATCTTCTGGATGACCGCCTTGAACGCCATCACGCTCGTGCGCTCGTGGTAGTTCGGCGTCAGCTCGCTGCCGAGGCTGCCGTACGGCATGTTGTAGAGGCTGATGATCGGCGCGTAGAGGAAGGCCGACACGAGCATGAACCAGAACAGCCGGTTGTGCAGCCAGGGCGCGGAGGCGTCCCACGACTTCGAGGCGAGAAACAGGCAGGGCAGCGCCAGGCCGGCCGCGACCGAGCCGATCAGGATGTAGGGCCGGCGGCGGCCCCACCGCGACCGGGTGTTGTCCGACAGCCAGCCGAACAGGGGATCGGTGAACGCGTCGAACAGCCGCGCGATCATCAGCACGGTGCCGACGAGGTTCGGCGCCAGGCCGAGATACATTGTGAACACCGGCCCGGACAGGTTGGGGTACAGCCAGTGCCCGAAGATGTCGTTCACCCCGCCGAACCCGTACGCCGCCTTGGCCGCGAACGGGAGCTTGTCCTCCGGGGCGATGGCCGGCGCGTGCAGTCGGGACACGCGATCCTGGGAGTCGGACATGGGGGTGCGGGGGTGGGGTGCCGGCCCGCCGGCCCCCGGGAAAATCAATGCCGCGATGCTGCCGATCCGCCCCGGCGCGTCGAGCCCGGAATGGAGCGGGCCGGCCTAGAAAACGTACGGCAGCATCCGCCGGGTGTGGCGGGCGTAATCGGCGTATTGGGAAAACTGCCGGGCGAGCAGAACCTCCTCGCACCGCATCCGCACGAGGGCGCCCGCGAAGACGACCGCGCCGATCGCGGCAGCCGGCCACGACCAGTTGGCCGCCACTCCGGCCGCGGCAAACAGGCACACGGCGGTGTAGATCGGGTGGCGGATGA
>JBAIXJ010000674.1:0-19313 GCA_037916645.1 Opitutales bacterium
GCCTCCGTGGGTCCGCTGCCGCGCAACCGGAAATGTTTCCGGTCCGGCGGGTTTAGAAGAGGACCCGGATGCCGACGGTGTACTGCATGGCATCAGGGGCGTGACGGATCTGGTTGTAGGTGAACGAGGCGACGCCCGCGACCTGCGGCCTGAACCAGTGGTTGAGCTGAAGGCCGTATTTCCAGGTGGGGTTCATGGTGCTTCCATTGAAGCTGTCGGAATAGCTCACGGAATACGTCATGGCCGAGTCGCCCATGAATCCGACCTCGATGCCGGCGCCCAGGCCCCAGACGGTCGTGCTGTCGCTCATCTGCGTGCCAAAGGTCTTGGCGGTGTCCCAGAGTTCACCCAGCGAGACCGTGAAGAACGGCTTGCCGTACTCGTCCTGCGCGTAGGTGACGAGGGATGCGTTCAGCTGGTTCCGGACGCGGCTGTAGTTCGGCCCCATCAGATGGGAAAGGCCGTAGCTGAACGTGGCGTCCAGGTTGGTGGTGAGCGGGTCATTGACCAGCACACCGCCGTCCCAGGAATTGTCGTACCGGGCGCTGTGGTAGTACTGATAACCAAGATCGGCACCGGCATAGCGTTTGCCGATCAATCCGCCGTCCTGGCCGTCATAGGCGCTCAAGGCCGGCGTGAGCAACAGGCCGCCGGCGATTAATGACACGACGATGAACTGCTTGGGGAGTTTCATGATATGTATCTCCTTGGTCTGAGGTGTGGGTGCGATGGCGGGCAAGTGGACCGGTGAGGGGTGGGCAGGGTTCCGGAAATTCGTCGAAACGCGACTCCCAACTCATTCTGGACCAAATATTTCAACTTATTTTACAATTGAGCCCATGGGCCAGGGCGGTTTCTGCCGACGCGCAACTTTATCTCGATTGTCCGGGAGGATGCTGGCTAACTCCCGGAGACCTATGCGCATTCTCGTTACCGGTGGAGCCGGGTTCCTAGGCAGCCACCTGTGTGACCGCTTGCTCGCCGACGGCGATGAAGTGATCTGCCTCGACAACCTCTTCACGGGCCGGAAGGAGAACATCGCCCACCTGCTCTCCAACCCGCGTTTCGAATTCCTGCGCCACGACGTGGTAGATCCGTTCAAGGTCGAGGTGGACCAGATCTACAACCTCGCCTGCCCGGCGTCGCCCCCGCACTACCAATACAATCCCATCAAGACGGTGAAGACCTCGGTGATGGGCGCCATCAATTGCCTGGGCCTGGCCAAACGTGTTCAGGCGCGCGTCCTGCAAGCCTCCACCTCGGAGGTCTATGGCGACCCCCAGGTGCATCCGCAAACCGAGGCCTACTGGGGGCATGTCAACCCGGTGGGGCGGCGGTCCTGCTACGACGAGGGTAAGCGCTGCAGCGAGACGCTCTTCTTTGACTATCACCGGCAGAACCGCGTCGACATCCGGGTGGCCCGGATCTTCAACACCTACGGGCCGCGCATGCTGGCCGATGATGGCCGCGTCGTGTCCAATTTCATTGTGCAGGCCCTCCGGGGCGAGAACCTGACGGTCTTCGGCGACGGCACACAGACCCGGTCGTTCTGCTATGTCGACGATCTGATCGAGGCCCTGGTCCGGCTCATGCGGCAGACGGAGATCGTCGGCCCTGTCAACCTCGGCAACCCCGACGAGTTTTCCATGCTCCGACTGGCCGAACTCACCCTCAAGCTCGTCGGCGGCAAGTCCAAGATCGTGCACGAACCGCTGCCGTCGGACGATCCCAAGCAGCGCTGTCCCGACATCGCCCTGGCGCGCCGGCACCTGGACTGGCAGCCGCGGGTGCCGCTCGAGGAGGGGTTGAAGCGCACCATCGCGTACTTCAAGGCGCAGGCGCTGCCCGGACCGGCCCGCGAGCACCGGACCCGGCCCCGCCGGGCGGTGTAACAATCGCCCGGGGTCCGGCCTGCGCCGCGCGGTGATTGGTCCCGGTCGCGCCCGGAGCGGTGGCAGGCGGATTTGCCATTTGCCAAGGCTCTCCCGGCGGATTTAGCTGAACCTTCCATTTCATGATTTCCTGGCTCCTGAAGAAGTTTTCCGGTCGCCATTACCGCAAGTTTCTCGACCGCTGCCGGCCCATCGTCATCCGGATCAACGAGATCGAGCAGTCCTACCAATCCCTGTCGGACGACCAGCTGCGGGCGAAGACCGTGGAGTTTCGCGAGCGGTTCAAGGCGGGCGAGACCCTCGACCAGCTCCTCCCCGAGGCATTCGCGGCCGTCAAAAACACCGCCCGCCGCCTTTTCGGGCAGAAGATCATCGTCTGCGACCACGAGCTGACGTGGGACATGGTGCATTACGACGTGCAGCTTATCGGCGGCATCGCCCTGCACGAAGGCAAGATCGCCGAGATGGCGACGGGCGAGGGCAAGACTCTCGTCGCCACGCTCCCGCTCTATCTCAACGCGCTCACGGGGCGCAACGCCCAGCTCGTCACCGCCAATGACTACCTGGCCCGCCGCGACTCCGAGTGGATGGGCTATCTGTACCAGTTTCTCGGCGTGTCGGTCGGCTGCATCCAGCAGCTCATGCCCAACGATCTCCGGCGCGAGATGTACAGCCGCGAGATCACCTACGGCACGGCGTCGGAGTTCGGGTTCGACTACCTGCGCGACAACGGCATGGCCACCCGCAAGGAGGACCAGGTCCAGCGCGACCATTTCTTCTGCATCGTCGACGAGGTGGACTCGATCCTCGTGGACGAGGCCCGGACGCCGCTGATCATCTCTGGCCCGGCGCCGATCGAGCGCGAGCAGCCCTTCACCCGCCTCAAGCCGACGGTTGAGTCGCTGGTCAACGACCAGACCCGCCTCTGCAACAAGTTCGTCAGCGAGGCGAAGGAGCTCCTGGAGAAGTCGGGCGCCTCGAGCGACGAGCGGCAGGCCGCGTTGCGCCGCCTGCTCCAGGTCAAGATGGGCAGCCCCAAGAACAAGCAGCTCCTGCGGCTGATGGAGACGCCGGAATGGCGCAAGCAGCTCGACAAGATCGAGACGGAGATGAACTCCGATCTGAACAAGGACGAGCTCTTCCATCTCAAGGAGGAGCTCTACTACGTCATCGACGAGCGCCAGCATCAGGCGGACTTGTCGGAGATCGGCCGCAACCGGCTCCGACCCGACGACCCCAACGCCTTCGTGATGCCGGACCTCGCGACGGAGTTCAGCGACCTGGAGAAGCAGCACGACCTCAGTCCGGAGGACAAGGAGAAGCGCCGCCTCGAGGCTCAGCAGCGCTTCGAGATCGCGAGCGAGGAGATCCATTCCATCAGCCAGCTCCTGCGGGCGTACTCGCTGTACGAGCGCGACGTGGAGTACGTCGTGCAGGAGGGCAAGGTCCTGATCGTGGATGAAAACACGGGCCGCGTCATGCCCGGCCGGCGCTGGTCCGACGGCCTCCATCAGGCCGTCGAGGCCAAGGAAAACGTGATCATCGAGCGGGAGACGCGCACCTACGCCACGATCACCATCCAGAACTACTTCCGCATGTACGAGAAGTTGGCGGGCATGACCGGCACCGCCGAGACCGAGGCCGCGGAGTTCAACGAGATCTACCGCCTCGTCGTCGTGGTCATTCCGACCAACAAGCCGTGCATCCGGATCGACCACAACGATTCGATCTTCAAGACGCGCCGCGACAAGTACAACGCGGTGGTCAAGGAGATCCAGCAGGCGCACACGCGCGGCCAGCCGGTGCTCGTCGGCACGGTGTCGGTCGAGGCGTCCGAGGTGCTCAGCCGGATGCTGCGCCGCGCCAACATCACCCATTCGGTTCTCAACGCCAAGTTCCACCAGCAGGAGGCCGAGATTGTGTCGCGCGCCGGCCAGCGCGGCTCCGTCACCATCGCCACCAACATGGCCGGCCGCGGCACCGACATCAAACTGGGCGAGGGCGTGATGTTCAACGTCGCCAGCGCCGCGCATCCGGAGAAGAAGGGCGAGCAGCGCTACACCCTGACCGAGCCGAAGACCGCCGAGACGCACACGGTCGACTCCGACAGCGACGACGCCCTCTCGCTGCAGCTGCGGCCGGGCAGCAGCGTGGCGGGTGGCCTCTACGTCATCGGCACCGAGCGCCACGAGTCGCGCCGCATCGACCGCCAGCTGCGCGGCCGGTGTGCCCGCCAGGGCGACCCGGGCCTGAGCAAGTTCTTCCTTTCCCTCGAGGACGAGCTGCTGCGCATCTTCCTCCAGGGCAACCTGGCGTCGCGCCTCATGGAGGGCACGATGAAGGAGGGCGAGGAGCTCCAGCACCCGTGGCTCAACCGCTCGATCGAGAGCGCGCAGAAGAAGGTCGAGCAGCAGAACTTCGCCATCCGCAAGCGGCTGCTCCAGTACGACGACGTCCTCAACAAGCAGCGCGAGGTCATCTACGGCATCCGCAACGGCGCCATCCACAGCGAGCGGCCGAAGGACACGATCTTCGACATGGTCGAGGAGGAGATCGCGGTGCGGCTGGAGGCGGCGGGCTTCGACACCAAGCTGGGCCCGGTGCCCTCCGCGGTGGAGAGCCTGGTCGGGTGGGTGAACTCACATTTCCCGATCGCGCTCAAGATCGCCGACCTCCACGGCCTCGACGGCAAGGGCGCGATGACGCACGTCGTCGAGCGCATCAAGAAGGCGTACGCGACCAAGGAGTCGGTCGAGCTGCCCGAGGCGCTCGGGGCCCTCGAGCGCTACGTGGTGATCAACGCCATCGACCACCACTGGCAGGAGCACCTCACGGAGATGGAGGAGCTGCGCCGGTCGATCGGCCTGCGGAGCTACGGGCAGAAGGATCCGCTGCAGGAGTACAAGGGCGAGGCGTACCACTATTTCGAGGAGCTGATGAACAACGTCCGCCTGCAGATCTGCACCGGCCTGTTCCGCTCCACGACGAACCTCCAGGCGTTTGAAAACATGCTGGCCGTCCTCTCGCGCAGCGCGCGGCTGCAGGGCCCGGAGGCGCCCGTGCCGAACGGCGGCGCCCCCCGCCCGCGCCCGGGGCCGGCCCCCGCCGCGGCGCCGCCGCCGGCCAGCCTGCCGCGCCGCCTCGGGAACCTGGACATGCCCATCCCCGAATCCGACGAGGGACCAACCGCGGAGCCGGAGGTCCAGCTCCCGCACGTCACCGTGCGCCGGGAGCTGCCCAAGGTGGGGCGCAACGACCCGTGCCCCTGCGGCAGCGGCAAGAAATACAAGCATTGCCACGGACGATGAGGGGAGAATGCGACGGCCGGCCTGAGGCCCTCCGCCGAACGGCTCCGAGACGATGACGGACAATTCCCCGGCCCGCGATCCCTACGACCTGCCGCCGCCGTGGTGGCAACAGCGGGCCGATTGGGTCTGGACAATCGTCGTCGGCGCGCTGACGGCGATCCTGACGGTCATCACGTTTCCTGCGTTTCCACCCTACGCCGGGGTGCCGGAATTTGCGTATGCGTTTGCGGTGCCGGCGGTGTACTGGGCCTACCACCGGCCCTCGTTCCGGCGGTTCGCGCTCACGCTGCTGGTGGCGCAGGCGGTGGCGTGGACCACGCTGCTCTGGTGGGTGCACCCCGTGACGTGGGTCGGCCTCTTCCTGCTCGGCCCGATCGTCGGCGCGTGGGTCGGCGTGTGGTATCTCGCCGTCTGGTGGGCCGCGCCGCGCCTGAGCGGACGCCCCGCGTCGATCCGGCTCCTGGGCATGCTGGGCCTCGCAGCCGCATGGGTGCTGGTGGAGTGGACCCGCACCTGGTTGCTCGGCGGTTTCCCCTGGCTCCCGCTGGCGGCCAGCCAGTGGCAGCGGACGAGCCTGCTCCAGGTGGCGGCCTACACCGGCGCCTACGGCGTGTCGTTCGTCCTGATTGCCGTGAACCTTGGGTTCGCCGCGGTCGCGCACAGCCTGTTCCATGACCGCCAGACCGGCTGGCGCCTGCGCCGGCCGGAGTTCCTGCTCGCGCTGTTTCTCCTCATGCTGTGCGTGAGCGTGCAGGTGCAGGAGGAATTCAACGCGGCCCGCTACCGCCGCAAGCTGGCCGACGTCGCCATCGTGCAGCCGGACATCCCGCAGACCGTGAAATGGGATCAGGCCAAGGCGCCGGAGATCTACGCCACGCTGGCGCAGGCGACGATGGTCGCCGCGGCCGCCCAGCCGGATTTCATCGTATGGCCCGAATCCACGACGCCGCTGGCGGTGCGGGGCGACCCGGGGGCGCGCGCCTGGATCGAATCGCTGGATGCGCGGGCCGGCCGGCCCATGCTCTTCGGTTCGGACGCCATTGAGGATGCCGGCACCCCGCGGGAGCGCTGGCACAACGCGATGTTCGTGGTCACGCCGGACCTGGGACTGCAGACGGCCTACTACGCCAAGCGCCACCTCGTGCCGTTCGGCGAATACATCCCGTGGCGCCCGGTGCTCGGCTGGCTGGACAAGTTCGTGCCCATCGGGGGCGACTTCACCCCGGGCCGGTCGGACCTGCCGTTGCAGGTGCCGCTGCGCCACGAGTCGCTGGCGGCGGGCCCGCTGATCTGCTACGAGGACATCTTTCCCGCGCTGGCCCGGGCGGACGTGCGCGCCGGCGCGGATTTCCTTTTTGTGGCGACCAACAACGCGTGGTACGGCGAGGGCGCGGCGGCCTACCAGCACGCCGCCCATTCCGTGCTGCGCGCGGTCGAGACGCGCCGACCCGTGCTGCGCTGCGGCAATGCCGGCTGGAGCGGCTGGATCGACGAGTTTGGCGTCATTCGCGAGGTGGTGGTGAACGACCGCGACAGCGTCTACTGCCGGAAGGTGGCGACATTCCCCATCCAGCACGACACCCGGTGGGCCGGCCGCGAGAGCTTCTATGTGGCCCACGGCGACTGGTTCGTCGCGGCCTGCGCGATTCTGGCGCTCCTGGGCTGGCTCGCGCTGAAAATCGGCCCGACGCAGCGAACGCCATCGCCGGGGACCGAGGTCAACGCCTGACGGCCCTCTCCAATCGTTCTCTTGCTCGTGCTCTTTCCCCTTCTCTCCGCCTGGCACCGCCGGAGAGAAATGGCGCAGGAGAAAGAGCAGAAGAACGAGTAAGGGAAAGAGTGGGAGAAAACGGGGAGTGCTTTATTTGCGCGGAGCCTCCGCGTCGCGCGCCATGAGCCAGAGGAGGTCGGACACCCGGTTGAGGTACTGGAGCAGAAGGGGACGGACGGTTCTGCCGTGGCGCCGCAGCGCGACGAGCCGGCGTTCGGCGCGGCGCGCGAGGGTGCGGGCCACGTCGAGGGCGGCTGCGGTGGGATTGGCCCCCGGTGTGGCCCAACCGGCGGCTGGCGGCTTGTCGGCCTCGAGCGCGGCCACAGCCGCATCCAGCCGGGCCAGCTCGACTGCGCCGACCTTGGTGAACCGCGACTCCGCATAACGCGCCGCATCGGTTTCCGCGCAGGCGATCTCCCCCATGAAGGCGACGAGGTCCTGCTGGATCTGCTCCAGCTCCGCCCGGCGGTCGGGGTTGGCGGCGGCGGTCCGCGCCACGCCGAGGGCGGCGTTGAATTCGTCGAGGTTGCCGACGGCCTCGATCTGCGGGTGATCCTTCGGCACGCGCTGTCCGTACAGCAGGGCGGTGGTGCCGTCATCGCCCGTGCGGGTGGCAATGGAGGGTCTGGTCGACATGGGGGACTGGGGTGCGACGGCGCGATTCTCTCCGGCGCGCGGGACGAGACAACCCCGAATCGTCCGCGGCGGCCCACCTCAGGTGAGGCGCCGGGCCTGCGCTTGGGCCAGCAGGCTGAGTTCCGCCGCCTTGAACGCATGGGCCTGGGTCATGGCAGTCTCGGTCCGGTGGAGGCAGTCGAGGATCAGTTGCCCGAAGAACGGGCAGCCGATCCGGCCGGCCACGTTCATGAGTTGCTCGCCCTTGTCATCGACGAGGATGAGGGTGTCGCCCCGCGGGTCGGCGCCGACGTTCACGTATTTGCGCAGCTCGATGTAGCCCTTGGTGCCCAGGATGATCGTCCGGCCGTCGCCCCACGTGCCCAGACCATCGGGGGTGAACCAGTCGACGCGCACGTAATTCACGGCGCCGTTGTCGCCGCGCAGCGCCGCCTCGCCGAAGTCCTCCAATTCGGGCTTGTCGGGATTGCCGTAGTTGCCGACGGCGGCGTGGGTCACGGTGGCGTCGCTCGCTCCGCTGTAGAACAGGAACTGCTCGAACTGGTGACTGCCGATGTCGCAGAGGATGCCGCCGTATTTGGCCTTCTCGAAGAACCACGCCGGGCGCGAGGCTTTGCCCAGCCGGTGTGGCCCCAGGCCGATGACCTGGATCACGCGGCCGATCGCGCCCGCGTTCACAAGGTCGCCCGCATGGACGGCGCACTCCACGTGCAGGCGCTCGCTGTAGTAGACCATGTATTTTCGGCCGGTGCGGCTCACGGCGGCCCGCGCCTGCGCGAGCTGCTCCAGCGAGGTGAACGGCGCCTTGTCGGTGAAATAATCCTTGCCGGCCGCCATCACGCGCAGGCCGAGCGGACCGCGGTCGCACGGCACGGCCGCGGCGGCCACGAGCCGGACCTCCGGGTCGTCAAGAATCTCGTCGAGCGCGCGCGCCGCGCGCACCTGCGGGTATTTCGCGCGAAACGTCTCCACCTTGGCCGGATCGGGGTCATACACCCACTTGAGCCCGGCGCCGGCCTCCCGCAGGCCGTTGCATTGGCCGTAGATGTGCCCATGGTCGAGGTGCGCCGCGGCAAAAACGAACTCCCCGGGCGCGACCACCGGCCGGGCCGGGCTCTCCGGCGCGTAGTTCATGCCGCTGGATGTCGCGCTGTTCATGGCCGGCGGGAGTGGGGCAGGGAGGGAACGCGCGGGCGCCGAAGGCCGGGCGGCGCCGCCTATTTCGCGTTCTCCATCTCGGTCCGGGTTTGTTTCTTCAGCGCACGCAGGGCGGGTTCCAGCTGTGCCAGCGTCTTCTTGTCCATGCGGTCGATGAAGAGGATGCCGTTGACGTGGTCGACTTCATGCTGGATGCAGCGCGACAGCAGGCCCGTGGCCGCGAGGGTGTGCGCGTGGCCCTGCAGGTCCTGGTAGGTGACCGTGATCCGGTCGGGGCGTTCGACGTCGCCCCGGATGTCGGGGAACGACAGGCAGCCCTCGTCCGTCACGGTGGCGGGGTCGGGGTCCGCGGTCACGTGGGGATTGACCAGAATCAGCGGCATGAAGAGCTCCTTCGGCGGCCGCGCGCCGTTGAGCTGCCAGGTGTACTCCGCTTCGGCCTGCCGCAGGTCCACCACGCAGAGCTGGAGCGCCTCGCCGATCTGCTGGGCCGCCAGGCCGATGCCGTGCGCGGCGTGCATGGTCTCGACCATGTCATTGGCCAGCCGGGCGAGGGAAGCGTCGAAGGCGCTGATCCTTACGCCCTTTTTGTGCAGGATGGGCTGGTTAAAATGAACAATTCGCAACAGCATGGGTCGATGGTGCCACCAAACGTGTTTCTTGCGTTTGGGTTCGGCAATTAAATTGTTTCCCACGCGGAGTTTCGCCATGTCTGGTAACGTCATGAGCCCGTCCGCCGCCCGCCCCGCCACCCCGACGGCCACCGCGCTGGCGCTGGCGTTTGCGGGCGTGGTGCTGCTGGCGGGCGCGTGGTCGCTGCCGGTCAACCTCAAGTCGGTGAACCCGACCCTCCTGCGGGAGGCCGGGAAGGGCACGCCGTCCGTGACCGAATTCGGCCAGCAGTTGATCGAATCGGAGAAGCCGGGTCCCGCGGCGCTGGTCCTGGCGGCGGCGCAGGCAGTGGGGGACCCCGAGGCGCCCAAGCTGGCGCAGGCCCTTGCCGCCTTCTCCGCGCGCCAGCCGGAGTTCGTGGCCTGGGGCGGATGGGACCCGTTCCTCGACCCGATCTTCAATCTCAAGGAGAACACCGGCCGCACGACGAGCACGCCCGTGCTGCAGTTCTTCATCACCGAGCGGGCGCGCGAGGGGCTGCGCCGCTACCTGTCCAACTCGCGCTCCCTCGGCGTCCAGTCCGTCCTGCAGACGCGCGACGTGCCCCAGGCCATGCGCTTCGTGCCGGCCAAGCTGCCCGGCGGGCAGGCGCTCGATGCGGTCATCCTGCTCACGGCCCTGCTCTATCAGGGCGAGCACCTCTCGCCGCCGCTGCAGCGCGAGGTCAAGCGCCTGGCCGACGAGGCCGTCGCGACGCACCGGCTCGGCGACCTGGAGTTCTTCTATCTCGACGTGCTCGCCCTCGGGAAGCGGCTCAACTGGATTCAGCTCGGCCAGCTGCTGAGCCTGACCGACAGCACCCGCACGGTCAGCGAGTTCGCGCACCTGGCGCAGGTGGCGCCCGACCAGCTGCCGGTGTTCTACACCGCCGCGCTGTTCACCCAGTCCTCCGACCAGGTGGCCGGATACCTGCTGGCGTTCGGCAAGGTCGGCGCCGAGGACCTGCGGTTTGCGCTCGGCTTCGGCCAGGGTGCGGTGCGGCTGCTGCTCCTGCGGCAGGTGCCGGTCAACCACGGGATGGCCGCGCCGGTGGACCTGGCGGGGACCTTCGCGCTGCTGCACCCCTGGATCACCCTGGCGGCGAAATATCTCGGGTACTTCCTCGGCGCCTATCTCCTGCTGCGGGGCGTCGACCGCTGGCTGTTCGTCCCCCTGCGCCGCGCCGAGCACTCGGCTGCGGCGGCCCGGACGCTCCCGCGCATCCAGAGCAGCGCCATCGCCCTGCTCGTCTCCTTCGTCGTCATCATCACAACCGAACCCTTCCTGCTCCGGGCGGCCCCGCCGTCCGAGTACCGCTTCAAACTGGTCATTCCGGTCCTGGCCAATTCGGCCACGCCGGTGACCGCCACCGCCTCAACCGTTGCTTCCACCACCATGGATACCTCCACGATCGTCTCAATCGGGGTCTTCGCGCTGTTTCAGGTCATCACCTATCTGGCCTGCCTCATGAAGATCAATGACATCAACCGCCAGGACATCACGCCGCAGCTCAAGCTGCGCCTGATGGAGAACGAGGAGAACCTCTTCGACAGCGGCCTGTACGTCGGCATGATGGGCACGGCCACGGCCCTCGTGCTGCAGGTGCTCGGCGTGATCGAGCCCAACCTGCTCGCGGCGTATTCCTCCAACCTCTTCGGCATCGTCTGCGTGGCGTTCGTCAAGATCCGCCACGTGCGCGGCTACAAGCGCCGCCTGATCCTGGCCGCCCAAGTCGCCGCCGCCCCGGCCGGCGCGCCCGCCGTCTGACCCCCGCGTCATGAACAAGACGCTTCTACTGATCATCATCGACTTCCTCTTCCTGAACCTCATCGCCCTCACGCGGTGGGAGAAGGCGCAGACGGCGCAGCCGCGCCAGTCGCCGGTGAACCAGGTGGCGGGCAACACGCCGCCGCGGGACCAGGATCTGGTCGATGTCATGCGCCTGTCCCTGCAGGACGAGCAGGCCAGCCGCACCAAGCTCGCCCAGGAGTTGCAGGAGACCCAGGCGACCCTCGAGAACCGGCAGCAGAATCTCACCCAGCTCCAGTCCGCCAAGACGCAGCTCGAGACCTCCCTCGCCGCGACGCAGCAGGACGTCAAGGACCTGACGCAGCGCGCCTCGGCCGCGACGGAGGACGCCGCCATGTCCAAGGAGCAGCTCGCCCGGTTGCAGCGCGACCTCGAGCAGAAGCAGGCCGAGGCGGCCCGGCAGCAGCAGCAGATCGCCGCGCTGACCCGCCAGCAATCCGAGGCGCAGCAGCGGATCGAGGGGCTCAGCGTCGCCGTGAAGGTGGCGGAGCAGGAGAAGGGCCTCCTCCAGCAGAACCTCCAGGTGGCCCGGCAGCAGGTGGAGTCCGAGCGCCAGGAGCGGGAGAAGGTGCTGGCTCAGAACACCCAGCTGGCCCAGGGCGTGGGCCAGCTCGCGCAGAAATCGGGCGAGATCGTGCAGGAGATCCGCGACAACCGGCCGATCAACGCCAATGTGCTGTTCAGCGATTTTCTGGCCAACCGCGTCGTCACCACGCTCACGGTGTCGCGCAAATGGCTCCTTGGCACCACCGTCCGGACGAAGGAGATCCGCACCGTGCTCGTGACCGACGGCAAGGGCGTGTACGCCCTGATGCATGCCAACGACACGCCGTTCCCGGTCGAGGCCAATTCGACGGCGTCGGACTGGGAGAAGTTTTCGGGCCAGTTCGGCCGCCCGCCGGTGACGGCCCCCGTCACCGAGCTGCAGTTCCTGTCGCTCGATCCGCGGCTGATCGTGATTCCGGTCGACGCCGATCTCGCGGCCCGCCTGGGCGTGAAGGTGTACAAGACGGCGCTCGAGCCGTTCAAATTCCCCGAGGCCATGCTGGTGAAGAACGGCGGCACCGGCTACGGCGAGGTGCCGTTCAAGCTCGACGCGGCGACGCCGCAGTACGTGCGGATGGACAACCGGCTCGTCAAGCACCTCGTCGGCGACTTCACGCCGTCGTGGGGCGACCTGGTGTTCAGCAAGACCGGCGAGCTGATCGGCGTGATGGTCAACAACGACTATTGCGCCGTGATCGACAATTTCCTCCCCGTGCGGACGATCAAGACCGGGACGGACACGAGCGACCAGCACACCGCGGCCGTCATGGCCTCGATGTCCGCCCGCCTCCAGGGCCTGCCGCTCCGCCTCCAGTGAGCAGCGCCCGCGCCGCCTAGTCCTTGCCGAGGCGCGCCAGCAGCGCGCGCAGCTCGGGCCCGACGCGCGTCAGTTCGGCGCGATGCGCCGCCGACAGGCCCGCCAGGAGCCGCTCGCCGCGCGACGTCAGCCGCAGGTGGACCTGCCGGCGGTCTTCAGTCGAGCGCTCCCGTTGCGCGAGTCCCGCGCGGACCAGACGGTCGGCCAGCCCGCCGGCGCTGTGGTGCCGCAGTTGCAGGCGGTCGGCCAGTTCGCCGATCGAGAGGCGGCCGGATTCCGGGCCGCCCTTGATGGCGAGCAGCGCCTGGTGCTGCTGGGGCGACAGGCCCGCTTCGCGCGCCGCCCGTCCGCTGAAGGCGAGAAACCGCCGCAGGGCATGCCGGAATGCGGCCAGTGCCTCATATTCGGTCTGGGCGAGACGTCCGCGGTTTGACGGCATGACCGCACCTTGGACCCGGGATGGCGGGCGTCAATTCCGATGCCGGGGTGGATCAGCCGTCGCTGCGCTGGGCCGTCTTGGGGCGCAGGGCGCTCAGCAACGGCCCCATCTCCCGGCGCTCCTCCTCCTCGTAGTAGCGCATCCGCGCCGCGAGGATGTCGGCCCGGCCCAGATAGCCGACCACGCGGCCCTGGTCCGCCGAGTCCACGACCGGCATGCGGCCGATGTTGCGCTTGAGCATTTTGGCGATGGCGTCGTTCAACGTCTCGTCCGGATGCGTCACGGTCACGTCGGTGTGGGCGGCCTCGAGCACGGTCATGCGGCCCGCGGGATCGCGTTCCATGGCGCGGACGACATCGCCGCGGGTGATGATGCCCGCGAGGCAGCCCGCGGCATCCACGATGATCGTGGCCTGGCGGCGGGTCACGGCCGGGTCGCCCTTGACGATGCGTTGCCACAGGGCGGACACCGTCTCGTCCGCTCCAATCGTCGGCGGGTTGCGGTCCATCACTTCGCCGACCCGGGTAACCTCGTAGACGTCCACGCTATACTCGCGGGCGATGTGCTGGCCGCGCCGCGCCAGCTTCTCTGTCAGGATCGAGCGCCGCAACAGCAGCACGGTGACGCAGAGCGCCGCCACGCTCCCGACGAGCAGGGCGGGCAGGATGTTCAGGTCATGGGTCAGCTCGAGCACGAACACCATGCCGGTGAGCGGCGAACGCATCGTGCCGCCCATCATGCCGGCCATGCCGACCATCGCCCACAATCCCGGATCGCCGACGCCGGCCGCGGTCCCCAGCAGCGCGCCCAGCGCCCCGCCCATCATCAGGAGCGGCGCCAGGACGCCGCCGGAGGTGCCCGAGCCGAGTGAAACCGACCAGACCGCGGCCTTGAGGAAGGCGAGGCTCAGCAGCGAGACTCCCAGCAGGTCGCCCCGCATCAGGGCGTGGATCGAGTCGTAGCCGACGCCCAGCACCCGCGGATCGATCACGCCGCCGATGCCCACGGCGATCCCGCCCAGCGCCGGCCACCACATCCAGTGAATCGGCAGCTTCAGGAACAAGTCCTCGCACCCGTAGACCAGCAGCGTCAGCAGGCCGGAACCCAGTCCAACGCAGACCCCGATCACCAGCGCCACGCCGAGGTCCCACGGGTGCAGGGGTGCGTGCGGTGTAACCGGGAAGATCGGGCCCGCGCCGAGGAGCGGCACGCGCAGCAGGGCGGCGACGACTGCGGCGACCACGACAGGCATGAAGCTGCGCGGTTTCCATTCGAACAGCAGCAGCTCGACCGCCAGCAGCACGGCCGCGACCGGCGTGGCGAAGACTGCCGACATGCCGGCGGCCGCCCCGGCCACCAGCAGGGTCTTGCGTTCGGCCGCCGAGAGGTGGAAGAGCTGGGCGAACAGGGACCCAAAGGCGCCGCCGGTCATGATGATCGGCCCCTCGGCGCCGAACGGCCCGCCCGTGCCGATCGACACCGCCGAGGAAACGGGCTTGAGGATGGCGACGCGGGGATCGATCAGGCTGCGGCCCAGCAGGATGGCCTCCAGGGCCTCGGGGATGCCGTGGCCCCGAATCTTGTCGGAGCCGTAGCGGGCCATGAGCCCGATGATGAGGCCGCCGATGACCGGCACTGCCACCACCCACCACCCCAGATGATGCAGCTGGGGCAGGGTGCCTGCGTTCGACCAGCGCAGCAGGAACGCCGCGTTGGTGATCACGGCGATCAACCAGAGGAGCGCCTTGGCCACGACGGCGCCAATGGCGCCAATCGGGACGGCCAGGGCGCAGAGCAGGAGCACCCGCCGGTCCGTCCGGAAGTCGGCCAGATGGTCGGTGGCGTGGTTGGGCGGGGCGGCCGGGAGGCGGCCGTTCGTGAGGACGTGGCTCATGGGCGGGACTCGAACATCCATTGTATCGTATTACGATATAAATCAAACGCCCGGCGCCGCGGCCGCGGTGGAACCCGCGGGGCGTCGGGGGGTTAGCCGGCCCGCCGGACGCCGGGTTGGGGCGCCACGATCGGGGCGGGAATCAGGTGGCCGGCGCGTCTGCCGCGCCAAGGCAACGCGGCGCCCTTAGGGCGCCGGATGCTGCGTGCCCTCGAGGAGGGCGGGAATCGGATCAGCGGCTGGCCCGGCCCTGGCGGCGGTTTGAATCGCCGCGGTCGGACGACGGGGAAGACGCCCGGGGTGCCGGACTCTGGGCGGACGGACGCGCGCTGGGCTGATACGCCGGCCGGCCTCCGTTGTTGTGTCCGCCAAAGCTGCGAGGCGGGCTGCTCTGGGCGAAGGATTGGGCCGGAGCCCGGTTCGGACCCACGGCGCGCGGGAAAGCCCGCACGTCATTGGGATTGGGGCCGCGTTGCGGGGCGTTCCAGGCGGGGAAATTCGGACGTGAGGCCGGCGTGCGGGGCGGTGAATTTGCGATCCGGGGCCCGGGGTTCGCAATCCGCGGTCGTCCATTCGCGATCCGGGGCGGCGAATTCTGAATCCGGGGTTGAGCGTTGGCCATCCGGGGCGGCGTGGTCCCGACGCGGGGTGGGGAATCCACCGCCCGGCGGCCGGGTCGATTCTGGGTGAAGGCAGGCGCCTGTGACGCGCGGCCTGGACGCGGGTCAAAGTGGGCTGGATTGTCGATTCGCGGCGCTCCGGGAGGCCGCGCGACATGGCCGGCCACGGCCGCACCCCGGTCGCCATGGTCGATCCAGCGGTCGCCGTCCCGCCGGCGATCCCAATCGCGCCGGTCGCCACGATCATTCCCGCGGTCGAAATCCGGGCGGCGATCCCAACCGCGCCGGTCGTCCCAATCGCGGTGCCAGCCGCCGGCAACAATCCGATGGTCCCTCCAGTCGCATCCGAAGCTCAGCCACGGGCCGATCGGGTAGCACAGGCGGAAGCTGACGAGCGGGTAGCTCCAGACCGGCACCGGCTCGTACACGACATTCCAGTCGTAGTACGGCACGTAGATCACGCTGGGCTCGACGGGGACGATCTCGATGACGTTGGCAGTCTGCACCACCTGTTGTTGCGGGGTGGTCTGAAGGTTGCCCGCCGCCAGCGCTTTGGCGCGCATGGTCTGGACGGCCTGCATGACCGCGGTTGGCTGGGCCGCATACGCCTGCCCCAGGGCCTGCGTCCACGCCAGGTTGGAGCTCATCCACGAGATCAGCTCCGGATAGTGCGCCAGGGATTGCACGCTCGGATCCCACGGCTGGGCCTCGATCTGCGCCGGATCGCCGCTCTGCTCGAGATAACGGGCGGCCAGCACGACGTCGGTGGAGGCAGTCGAGGCGGGGAGGATCAACGCAATGAGCGGATCCGGATAAAGCGCGATGGGCGCGACCAGCTGCTCGAGGGCACCCGGGGCATACTGGATCGTCGCCGGAACCTGCGCCCGGAGCGGGGCGACAAGACTCACCCCGAGGAGGAAGAGGGCAAGGGGCGTTTTCATGACCTTAGTGACGGTGCCTGCCGGGCACCGGATGCAAAAAAACGTAAACGTCCGCATCTCGGCCGCAAATGTTCCGATGTTGTTCATCTCTGCGCGATGACAAAAATGACCGACGGGTCGCTCAATGGAAACGTCGGCCGGATCGTCAGGTCAGGCGGACGGCGCTGGCCTGCGCCTTCAGGCAGAGTTCGGCCGCCCTGAACGCATGCGCCTGGGTCATCGCCTTCTCCGTGCGGTGCAGGCAGTCGAGGATGAACTCGCCGAAGAAGCGGTAGCCCACCTGGCCCTCCACCTCCAGGTGATGCTCGCCCTTGTCGTCGACGAGGTACACGTGGTTGCCGGTCTTGTCGCGGCCCACATCGACATACTTGCGCAGCTCGAGGTAGCCCTTCGTTCCGAGGATGAACGTGCGGCCGTCGCCCCACGTGCTCAGGCCGTCCGGCGTGAACCAGTCGACGCGCACTTGGTTGACCGCTCCGTTGTCGGCGATGAGCGTCGCCTCACCGAAATCCTCGAGCTCCGGCTTGTCCGGATTGGCGAAATTGCCGACCGCGGCGTGGACCACGGAGGCGTCCTGCGCCCCCGCGTAGGTGAGGAACTGCTCGAACTGATGGCTCCCGATGTCGCAGAGGATCCCGCCATACTTGGCCCGCTCGAAGAACCACGCCGGCCGGCCCGCCTTGCCGAGTCGGTGGGGACCGAGGCCGATCACGGAAATCACACGGCCCAGCGTGCCCGCCTGCACGAGGTCGGTGGCATACATCGCGGCCTCCACGTGGAGGCGCTCGCTGTAATAGACCATGTACTTCCGTCCGGTGCGGGCCACGACGGCCCTGGCCTGCGCGAGCTGATCTAGCGTGGTGAACGGCGCCTTGTCGGTGAAATAGTCCTTGCCGCCTTCCATCACCCGGCAGCCGAGCGGGCCGCGCTCGGAGGTCACCGCGGCCGCGGCGACGAGCCGCACTTCGGGATCAGCCAGGATTTCGTCGAGCGTCCGCGCCCCCCTGGCCTGGGGGAATTTGGCGCGAAAGGCTTCGACCTTCTTGGCGTCGGGATCGAAAACCCACTTGAGCGTCGCGCCGGCTTCGGTGAGGCCGTTGCACTGGCCGTAGATGTGGCCGTGGTCGAGGTGGGCGGCGGCGAAGACGAATTCGCCTGGTTTCACGACCGGATTGGGTTTGCCCTGCGGGGCGTAGGTGCTGCCGTCGGCTTTTTGCGCGGGGACGGGCTCCGCGGCCGCGGCGGACGAGTGCGGGAGGAGCGCGCCGGTCGCCACGGTGGCGGCGGCGCGGGTGAGGAAGTCACGACGGTTCATGGAAGGGAATGGACGGTGATTGGGAAGAGAGATCCGGAGTTTTGTATCGGTCGGGCTTCATGCCCGATGCCCAGGCGTTCTGTCGTCAGGCTGTCGGGGATAAACCCCGACCCACATCGGCCTGAAGCGCATCAGGTTCCGGTCCGGCTCGCGGCCAGGCGCGCGGCGCCATAGGGGGCGCGCTCCGGGCGGGCGAGCAGGGCGTTGGCCTCGGCGTCGCCCGGGAAACGCTCCGCCGCCGCGTCCCACGTGAGCGGCCGGCCGAGCTTCATGGCGATCCAGCTGACGACGCAGGCGCTGTTGCTCCGGTGCGCAACCGACGCCGGCGCGAGGGGCGGCTGGCGGGACCGCACGCATTCGAGCCAGTTGCGGTGATGCTCGTCGCTGCGCGGCAGGCGCACGGTCAGGCCGCGCTCGTCGAGCAGCCGCGGGTGGCTTGCGTCCAGCGGCTTCAGTCCGCCCGACGACGTGGCCGGATCGCTCGACGTCGCCTGGCCCTCGCGCGCGACGAAGATCCAGCCGTCGTCGCCGATGAACTTCAGGCCGTTCGGCAGGCGGTCGGAGACGGACACGCGGATGTCGCGCGGATAGAGGAGCTCGACGTCGTACGCGCCGTGCACGTTCCATATTCGGCCGGCCGGTGGAAATTCGGCCGAGGCCTCCACCCGGCTCGGCCCGCTGTTTTCGAGGTCGAGCGCCCAGTGCATGGTGTCGAAATGGTGCGAGCCCCAGCCGGTGATCATGCCGAGCGTGAAGGACTCGTTGCGCAGCCAGCCGGGGCGGGTGTAGCCGTGCTGCGGGTGCACGCGCTGCTCGGTGTAGAACGCCGCGGCGGCGGGCCCGAGCCAGCGGTCGTAGTCGAGGTTCGGCGGCACGGGCTGCTCCGGATCATCGGGCTTGGTGGGATCGATCGGCAGGCCGATCTCGACCAGGCGCACCCGGCCGACGCGGCCGCTGCGGACGAGTTCGCAGGCCTGGCGGAACTGTTTCCACGAGCGCTGCTGGCTGCCCACCTGGAGAATGCAGGACGATTTCAGGACGGCGTCGCGCAGGATCACGCCCTCGGCGTGGGTGAGGGTGAACGGCTTTTGCAGATAGACGTCCTTGCCCGCGAGGACCGCGGCGAGGGCCGGCTCGGCGTGCTGGTGGTCGGGGGTGCTGATGACGACGGCGTCGATGTCCCGGCGCGCCAGCAGCTCATGGTAATCGTGGAAGACGTCGACCGTCGGCACGGGCTGGCCGGCCTCGCGGTGGAAGTTCTCGACGAACGTCCGGCCGTCGGCCGCGCGGGCCGAGTCGAGGTCGCAGACCGCGACGATGTCGGCGAGTCCCGACCGCAGCACTCCGGGCATGTCGTGGTCGCGCGCGATCCGGCCGCAGCCGATCTGGCCGACGCGGATGCGGTTGCTGGGCGCCGCGGCGCCGAACAGGCGCCGGGGGAGGAGCAGGGGCGCGCTCGCGACGGCGGTCCATTTCATGAAATCACGGCGGCTGACCGCCGGAAGGGCAGGGCGCG
>JBAIXJ010000675.1:0-3462 GCA_037916645.1 Opitutales bacterium
GTGCTGTCGGTGCTGACGAAGATCTCGATCTCGCTGTGGGCGTCGTCGCTGGTGTTCTCCGACCTGCTCGGCTGGCCGCCGCTGGCCGTCATCTGGGTCATCGGCCTCGCCACCGCCCTCTACACGATGAAGGGCGGGCTGCGGGTCGTGGTCTACACCGACGCGCTGCAGACCACGATCCTGCTGATCGCGGCGGTGGTCCTGACGGTGACAGGGCTGCACCATGTCGGCGGCTGGGGCGGCCTCCACGCGAAGCTGGCGCCGGAGATGTTCTCGATGGTGCGGCCGGCGACCGACCCCGACTATCCCTGGCCCGGCATGTTCTTCGGCGTGTTCCTGGCCGGCAGCTTCTACTGGTCGATGGACCAGGTGCTGGTGCAGCGCACGTTCGCCGCGAAGACGCTCGGCGAGGGTCGCCGCGGCGCGATCCTTTGCGGGTTCCTCAAGCTGTCCACGCCGTTCCTGCTCGTGCTCCCCGGCCTGATCGCGAAGGCGATGTTTCCGGACCTGCCCAAGGCGGACCAGGCCTACGGCACGCTCCTGCGCGAGCTGATGCCCGCCGGACTGCTGGGCCTCACCATCAGCGGCATCGGCGCGGCCCTGATGGGGCACATCAGCGCCACCTACAACTCGGTCTCGACGCTCTTCACCCGCGACTTCTACCTGCGGTGGCGGCCGGACGCGACGCAGGAGCAGCAGGTCCGCGTCGGCCGCCTCGCCGTACTGGTCGTGTTTGTGCTCGGCTCGGCCTGGGCGCCAATGATCGGCCGGTTCGGCAACCTCTTCACCTACCTGCAGACGATCCAGGTCTACCTGATGCTGCCGTTTGCCGGCATCTTCTTCCTCGGCGTGCTCTGGAAACGCACGACGACGGCCGGCGTGATCGCGTGCCTGTGGACGGCCTGCATCGTCTGCCCGCTCCTGATGCTCAACGGCGAGTGGCATTTCCTGCCGTTCATGGCGGCCCCGCTGCTGCGGCCCTGGCTGCACGCGGCGATGCTGGCCGCCGCGGTCTGCATGGCGGTGCTGGTGGCCGTCAGCCTGGCCACGCCCCGGTCCGCCGCGGAGAAGCTGGCCACCACCACCGTGGCGAGCTGGCGGCTCCTGTTCGCCTCCGAAGGCGAGCGCGGGTGGCGCGACTACCGCCCCTGGCTGGCGGCCGTGGTGGCGCTCGCGGCCGCGTCGTGGTATGCGATGCGCTGAAGGCGGATCCCATGACCCCCCGCGAACGATACTTCGCTGTCCTGGCCGGCGGCCGGCCCGACCTCCTCCCGCGCGTGCCGATCCTGATGCGCTTCGCGGCCGAGCATATCGGCTCGTATTACGGCGCCTTCGCCTCGGATTACCGCGTGCTGGTCGAGGCCAACCTCCGCTGCGCCGAGGATTTCGGCCTGGATCAGTTGAGCGCGATCTCGGATCCGTACCGCGAAACGGCCGGCTTCGGGGCGCCGATCGAGTTTCCGCGCGACGGCGTGCCGATCTGCCTGAAACCGCCGCTGGAGGACGACCGGGACATCGCCCGGCTGCCGCGACCCGATCCGCTCGCGGCTCCACGCATGCGGGACCGCATCGAGGGCGTGCGCGCCCTCCGCGAGCGCGGCGGAGACCGCTATTCGGTTCTCGGCTGGGTCGAGGGCCCCGCGGCCGAGGCGGCCGACCTGCGCGGGGTGGCGAACTTCTTCGTCGATCTGGCGGCCGAGCCGGACTATGCGCGGGCGCTGATGGCCCGGTGCGTGGAGACCGCGGTTGATTTCGCCCGGCTTCAGATCGAGGCCGGCGCGGACACGATCGGCGTCGGCGACGCCGTCGCGAGCCAGGTATCGCCGAAGACCTACGCGGCGCTGATCCGGCCGTTGGAAAAGCAGCTGGTGGACGCCCTGCACGGGCTCGGCGCGCGCGTGCGGCTCCACATCTGCGGCAACGTGACCCACCTGCTGCCGGGTCTGGGCACGCTGGGCGTCGACATCCTCGACCTCGATCACTGGGTGGATCTGGCGAAGGCGCGCCGCGTCCTCGGTCCAAGGGTGGTGCTCGCCGGCAACATCGACCCGGTGGCCGGCGTGATGCAGGGCACGCCGGATTCGATCCGGGCGGGGGTGCGCCGCTGCGCCGCCGCCGCCGGCGCGCCCTTCATGGTCGCCGCCGGCTGCGAGATTCCCGCGCCGACACCGCCGGCGAACCTCAAGGCGCTTTGCGCGCCCATCGCGTTGGAGTAATGCATCGGCCCGCTGACGGGATCGACAACGGCGGGGACGGAGCGCTATCCTTGACCGGTCGGTGGAGCGAACCGAGGCTGCCTATGAAAAAGAAACGCATGGCCCGACGGGAGTTCATCAAGATTTCGGCCGCCGTTCCCGGCGCCCTGGCGGTCCTTGGGGCCACGCGGGCCCTCGGACAGGACGGCGAGGAGCGGGGTGCGGACCGCCCGGAGGCGAGGGGACCGGCGCGCGGGCGCAGTTTCCGCGACGCGTATGCCGGCGAACATCTGAACCGGATCGCCTATCCACTGGGCGGGATCGGCGCCGGCATGATCTGCATCGAGGGCACCGGCAGCCTCGCGGAGTTTTCCCTGCATCACCGCCCCGACGTCTTCAACGAGCCCCGGGATGTGTTCTCTGCGCTGTGGATCAAGCAGCTCGGCGTCGCGCGCGTCCTCGAGGGGCCCGTGCCGGGCTGGAAGAAGTTCGGACAGAAGGGTCCGGAGTACGCCGGGTCGGGCAGCGGCGGCGGCGGCACCACCTACGGTCTGCCGCGGTTTGCCGAGGCCGCATTCACCAGCCGGTTTCCCTTCGGCGAGATCGCGCTCGATGATCCGGAGCTGCCGGTGGCCGCGGTGATCCGGGCCTGGAGCCCGTTCGTGCCCGGCGACGCCACCCATTCCTGCCTGCCGGTCGCGGCGCTCGAGTTTTCCTTCCAGAACACGGGCCGCACGGCGGTCGACTGCGTGTATTCGTTCAACGCCAAGAACTTCATGGCGCGCGGCGACGGCAAGCTGTCGTCGGTCGAGGTGCTGCCGGGCGGCTTCACCTTCGGCCAGAAGCCGCTGCCCGCGAAGCCTTGGGAGGAGGGTTACTTCTCCGTCGTCGCGACCGACCCGGCTGCCAAGGTCGATGGCGGCTGGTTCCGCGGGGGATGGTTCGACCCGCTCACGATGGTATGGAAGGAGGTCGCCGCCGGGTTCTGCGCCGACCGGCCCGCGCCGGCGGACGACGGCCCTTCGCCCGGGGCCAGCCTCATGGTGCCGTTCGCCCTCGCCGCCGGCGAAACCCGGACCGTCACAGTGCAGTTCTCGTGGTACGTGCCGGCTTCGGATGTCCGCATCGCCCCGACGCCTTGGGGCGACAACCAGGGCGACGGCGGCAGCGACTGCGCCTGCCACAAATTCTACCGTCCGTGGTATGCGACCGCCTTTGCCGACCTGGCGGCGGTGCGCTCGCTGTGGGCCCGCGAGTACGCCAACCT
>JBAIXJ010000676.1:0-2253 GCA_037916645.1 Opitutales bacterium
CGAGACCCCGAGACTCCGAGACCCCGGGACTCCGGGACTCCGAGACTCCGAGACCCCGGGACTCCGAGACCCCGGGACTCCGAGACCCCGGGACTCCGAGACCCCGTTGGTGGGCCAGGCGGGGCTAGGCGGCGGCGGCGCCGTGGCACTTCTTGTACTTTTTTCCGCTGCCGCAGGGGCAGGGGTCGTTGCGGCCGACCTTGGGGCCTTCGCGAACGACCTGCTTCTGCGGCTGGGCTTCGGCGCGGCCGTCCTCGCCGGCGCGGCCTTCGACGGCGGCGCGCCGGCGCTGCTCCATCTGGCGCTGCAGGCGCGTCGTCTCTTCCTCGGCGTCGCTCGCGTTGCGCGGCTGGGCCCGCATGATCTGCGAGATGAACTGCACCTTGATGCTCCCCAGCATCTGGATGAAGCCCTCGTAGCCCTCGCGCTTGTACTCGAGCTTCGGGTCCTTCTGGCCGTAGCCACGCAGGCCGATGCCCTGGCGCAGATGGTCCATCGCCAGCAGGTGGTCCTTCCACATCTGGTCGATGGTGGCGAGGTAGCGCACCTGGCAGAAGCGGTGCCAGTCGTCGCCGTAGTCCTTCTCGCGGTCGAGGTAGATCTTCTCCACCCGGCGGTAGATCTGATCCTGCAGCTCCTCGCGCGTGCCGGTCGGCTGGAAGCTCATCTCGACGTTGAAGGCCTCCTTCACCGAGCGCTGGAGCGCCTCGAGGTCCCAGGTGGCCGGGTTCGTCTTCGAGGCGTACGTCTCGGTCAGGTTGACGATCACGTCCTCCAGCGCGTCGAGGACCAGCTCCTTGAAGTCCTTCAGCGAGACCTCGCGCTCGCTGCGGATCTTCATCTTCGTCTTCTTGTCTTCGTCGTACTCGACCAGCGGCACGCCCGCGCCCGCGGCCAACACCTGGCGGCGCAGCTTGTAGATCGTCTTGCGCTGCTGGTTCATCACGTCGTCGTACTCGAGCAGGTTCTTGCGGATGTCGAAGTTGTGCGCCTCGACCCGCTTCTGCGCGTTCTCGATCGCCCGCGAGAGCCAGCGGTGCTCGATCACCTCGCCCTCTTCCATGCCCAGCCGCTCCATCAGCCCCTGGAGCCGCTCGGACCCGAAGATGCGCATCAGGTCGTCTTCGAGCGAGAGGTAGAACTTCGACACGCCCGCGTCGCCCTGGCGGCCCGCGCGGCCGCGCAGCTGGTTGTCGATGCGGCGCGACTCGTGGCGCTCGGTGCCGAGGATGAAGAGGCCACCCATGGCCACCACCTCCGCGCGCTCCTTGCTCGTGATCTCCTTGAACTTCGCCACCGCCGCGTCGTGCTTCTTCTTCCACTCCTCGAGCGCCTGCTGGTGCGCCGTCAGGTCGGGCTGCTCGCCCTCCTTCGGCTCGGGCGCCACCGGCTCGGGGCCCACCTCGCGCTTCGCCAGGATCTCGGGGTTGCCGCCGAGCAGAATGTCGGTGCCGCGGCCGGCCATGTTGGTCGAGATGGTGACCGAGCCCTTGCGGCCCGCCTGCGCCACGATGTCGGCCTCGCGCTCGTGCTGCTTCGCGTTCAGCACCGCGTGCGGCACGCCCTTCTTCTTCAAGAATTGCGAGAAGACCTCGCTCTTGGCGATCGAGACGGTGCCCACCAGCACCGGCTGGCCCTTCTCGTGGAGCTCCTTCAGCTCCTCCGCCGCCGCCTCGAACTTCTCGCGCTCGGTCTTGTAGACGACGTCTTCCTGGTCGTTGCGGACCATCTTGCGGTTGGTCGGCACCACCCGCACGTCGAGGTTGTAGATCTTGGCGAACTCCTCGGCCTCGGTGTCGGCGGTGCCGGTCATGCCCGAGAGCTTCGAGTACATGCGGAAGTAGTTCTGGAACGAGATGGTCGCCAGCGTCTGGTTCTCGTTCTCGATCTTCACGCCTTCCTTGGCTTCGATGGCCTGGTGCAGACCGTCGCTCCAGCGGCGCCCGGGCATCAGGCGGCCGGTGAACTCGTCGACGATCAGCACCTCGCCGTCCTTCACCACGTAGTCGCGGTCGCGCTTGTAGAGGGTGTGCGCGCGCAGCGCCTGCTCGACGTGGTGGAGCAGCTCGATCTCCTCGGGCGCGTAGAGGTTGGGCACGTTGAGCCGCTTCTGCAGCTTCTCGATGCCCTCGTCGGTCAGCGTGACCGAGCGGTTCTTCTCGTCGAGCACGTAGTCCTGGTCGGGCACCGTGCCGGGCACCACCTGGTCGACCCGGTAGTAGAGGTCGGTGTTGTCTTCGGTCGGGCCGGAGA
>JBAIXJ010000677.1:0-2443 GCA_037916645.1 Opitutales bacterium
GGGCGCGAGGTCGCGAAGATCCCGACCTTGGCGCCGACCCATTTGCTCGGCGTCGCCTGGAAGCCCCCCTCGAGGTGGTTGAAGACGCGGCCGTCGAGGCTGTAGCTGAACTGGCACCACGCGCGCAGGTCGACGCTCACCCGCAGCGTGACGGGAGTCTGATGCACGACGACCGTGGCGGTGTCCTGTTCCCGGCCGCCTTCATGCGCGCTCGGGCAGATCCGGTAGACCAGCCGGAGCCCCTCCGCGGTCTGGCGCAGGCCGAGCCACGCGTAGCTGTAGCCAAAGACCATCAGGCCGGCCTGGTCGCCCTCGGCCGCGGGCGAGAACTCCAGCCGCGCCGTCGCCGCGAAGGCCGGCGCGGGAAACTTCTGCATCAGGAGGTTGGGCGCCAGCCAGAGGCTGTCGGGCGCCGGCGCCGGGACCGCGGCGAGCCGCAGCGTGCTCCGCCGGCCGTCGCACGTGGCCCAGCCGGGCTGGGGATTGGCCTGCCACTGCCATTGGCGCCCCAGGACCTCGCCCGTGAACTCGTCCGAACAGGCGGGGGCGGCCTTCGGCTGCGCGGGCAGCGCCGGTTTCCGGCTTTCGAGGACGGGTTCGCCCTTGCCGGTGCCGTGGGGATCGCTGCCCATGACGGGCCAGTCGTGCCGCCAGGTCATGGGCTGCAGATGGACGACCCGCCCGTACGCGCCCCGGTCCTGGAAGTGCAGGAACCAGTGCTCGCCCGACGGCGTGTCGACCCACGCGCCCTGGTGCGGCCCGTTGATCGCGGTCCGGCCCTGCTCGAGGACGATGCGCGGCTCGTAGGGGCCGAGGATGCTCCTCGAGCGGAAGACCGCCTGGTAGCCCTGCGGCACGCCGCCGGCCGGGGCGAAGACGTAGTAGTAGCCGGCGCGCTTGTAGAGCTTGGGCCCCTCGAGCGTGTGCCACCCGGGAAGCTTGTCGCCCTCGATGATCAGCGTCCCGTTGTCGAGCGTCGTCCGGCCGTCCGGGCTCAGCGCGTGCAGCGTGAGGCGGTTGCTGACGTTGGCGCGGCTGCGCGACCACGCGTGGATGAGGTAGGTGCGGCCGTCGTCGTCCCAGAACGGGCAGGGGTCGATCAGCCCGATGCCGCCCCGCACGAGCGCCGGCTCCGACCAGGCGCCGCGGGGATCGTCCGCGGTGATCATGTAGATCCCGAAATCCGGATCGGGATAGTAGATCCAGAATCGGCCCGCATGGTGGCGGATCGCCGGCGCCCAGACGCCCCCGCCGTGGCGCGGAAGGGCGAAATGGCCGGCCGGCACCAGGCGCGGGAGCGCGTGGTTGACGATCTTCCAGTTGACGAGATCGCGGGAATGAAGGATCGGCAGGCCCGGCACATGGCTGAAACTCGACGCCACCAGCCAATAGTCGTCACCCACGCGCACGACGTCGGGATCGGAGTAGTCGGCGAAGAGCACCGGATTCCGGTAGGTGCCGTCGTCACGATCGGGGATCCAGGGAGCGGTGGAGAATCCGGGAGAGGTCATGGGAGACAGGTAGGCAACAGCGTGCCGCCAGCATCTGCTTCCCGACGCGGGTTCGGCCGCGACCAAGGAGAAGAGGGCGGGAGAAATCGTGAAATCGGGCAATCGGTCATCGGAAATCTGTCATTTCATGGCAGGCGGCGCGGGCGATTACCGATTCCAAGATGGGCGATTTCAAGATCGCTGCGCAAGAACCGATGCGGCACGCCACGATCCGCGCGACTCCGGTGCCGAAATCATGGCAGAGTGATGAGGCGTCGAGTTCCCGTCGGGCACCGGCTGGATTGGGCCGGCCGGCATCGCTCAATGGAGCGTTCTTTTGAGCCAGGCGATGACCTTGTCCATGTAGTGCGGATCGGAATCCGCCCAGGACAGCAGCCGGTGCGGCGCGCCGGAGATGATCAGCAATTCGCAGGGCACGCCGGCGGCCTGGAGGCGGGCCTGGAACCGGCGCGACTCCGGCAGCGTCACGGTGCGATCGGCGTCACCCTGCACGATCAGAAAGGGCGGCAGGCCCGGCTTCACGTGGTTGACCGGCGCCATCGCCGGCAGCTGCGCCAGCGCCTCCGGCGTGAAACCATCCGGGCAGCCGAGCAGATTCTGCACCGATTTCCAGACGCCGTGGCGCAACGGCAGCTCGTATTCGAAATCGGTCACCGGGGCGAAGCCGACGACGGCCTGGACGCGGGCGCCGTCGCCCGGGTCGGTGCCCGCGAGGCACACGAGGTGTCCGCCGGCCGAATGGCCGAAGAGCGCGATCCGCCGCGGATCGCCGCGGTAGTTCGCGGCATGGGCCGTGACCCAGCGGATCGCCGTCTCGAGGTCGTCGAAGCAGGCGGGCCAGCGGTGGGCCGGCGCGAGCCGGTAGTTGATCGAAAACCAGGTGAACTTCGCCGCCGTGAGCGGGGCGAACCACGGCGAGATGTCCGCGGAGT
>JBAIXJ010000678.1:0-13693 GCA_037916645.1 Opitutales bacterium
CAGCAGCAGGAGGCCGCCGAGGAACTCGCCCGAGCCGGCCAGCGCGGCCCAGAACACGCCCGGATGCATGCCGAGCGTCTGCTCGAAGAACCCGGCGGTGCCCTTGAGGCCGTAGCCGCCGAACCAGCCGAAGAGCTTCTGGGCGCCGTGGGCGGCCATGGTCAGGCCGACGGCGAGGCGGAGCGGAACAGGGAACCAGTTCCGCGAATTTGTGTGGAGGATTTGGGTCAGTTTCATGTTCATTTTCTGGTTGGGATGAAGGGATCAAAGGGCGGCGTCGGACAGGGCGTCGGTGCCCGCCGGCGATCCAGCCGGGGAGGGGACGGCCGCCGGGCGGACGCCTCCCAGGCCCAGCTTGCGGCACAGCGCGCCGAGTGTTGCCTGCTCCTCGCGGCTGAGCACGCTCAGTTCGCGGGTGATGGAGGCGGCGATCTTGGGAAAGAGTTCGGCGATATAGGCGCGGCCTGTCTCGGTCAGGTGGATGGTGACAAACCGCCGGTCGTCGGGATTGCGCTCGCGGCGCACGTATCCGGCCTTTTCGAGGTTGTCGAGGACCAGGGTCAGGTTGCCCGCGCTCTTGAGGACCTTGCCGGCCAGCTCGCCCGCGCATCTCGGGCCGAGATGATGCAGCGCCTCGAGCACGCCGAATTGCGTCACCGTCAGTTCGGCAGGGAGCACGACATGAGCACGCGCGGTCACCGATTCGACCGCCCGCTCGAGCTTGATGTAGGTGTCGAGCGCTGCGACTTGGTCTGCCGGGCCTTTGAAGTGTGTTCCCATGATGCTTCGATATCAAAGCATCATATAGTTCAATGTCAAACTAAATGCCAACCAATGTCACAATACACTGATCTGCAATGTGATCAGGAACCGTCAATCTTCCTGATCCGTTCGATATGCCGCCCGCCTTCGAAAGGTGTGTCGAGCCAGACGTCCACCATTTTCAAGGCCTGATCTCGGCTCACGGTGCGCGCCCCGATGGACATCACGTTCCCGTCGTTGTGCGCGCGGTGCCAGATGGCGGTCTGCTCATTCCAGCACACGCCGCAGCGAATGCCCCGGACGCGATTCGATACGATCGCCTCGCCGTTGCCGGAGCCGCCGAGAACGATGCCGCGCTCGAACTCGCCGCGGGCGACCGCCTCGGCCACGGGCCGGATGAAGTCCGGGTAGTCGCACGGGGCGTCGGAGTCGGTGCCGAAGTCGCGGACGCTGTGGCCCTCGGCCAGCAGGCGGGCCTTGATGGCCTCCTTGTAGTGGAAACCGGCGTGATCCGAACCGATGGCGATGGTGAACTTCTTCATTCGGGAGGCGGTGGCGCGAAGGTGACTGAGGCTTGGGCCGCGAAACCGCGACCATTTACAGGCGTCGATAGTTGGGTCATGTTACGGGCCGGCAAACCTTTTTGACGCCATGAAACGATCGGCATTCGTCTCGCTTTTCCTCCTGCTTCTTGCCGGGTGCGTCACCACGCCGGCGCAACGCATCGAGCGGAACCAGTCCCTGTTCGCCTCCTGGCCGCCGAGCGTGCAGGACGCGGTGCGGGCCGGCAAGATCTCGATCGGCTTCACGCCGGACCAGGTGCAGATGTCGTTGGGCAATCCCGACCGGACGTTCATACAAACCACGGCGCAGGGCGCGTCGGAGATCTGGATCTACAACAGCCACCGGCCCATGATCAGCGTGGGCGTCGGCGTGGTGGGCGGCGGCGGCTCCACCCGGGTTGGCGGCGCCACCCAGGTCACGTCCGGAGAACCGTATCCCACCGAGCGGCTCCGGGTGATCTTCCGCGACGGCCTCGTGAGTGCGGTGGAGGAGCGGACGCAGTAGCCGTCGGCCGCGGCCCACGGCCAGACTGTTGCTTTCACCCGCCGTCAACGGCCCGCCAGAAGGCGCCGGCGTCGGCGAGATCGTCGAACAGGGCGTCGGGGCCGGACGCCCGGAGTTCTTCCGCCGAATACCTCCCGGTGGCCACGGCGAGGGCCCGGGCACCGAACGCCCGGGCGCACACCACGTCGAACGGGGTGTCGCCGATCACCCAAGTCCGGGCCGCAGGGAACTCGACGCCGTGATGCCGGCGGGCGCGGCGCAGCGCATGGGGACCCAGCCCGTTGCGGTCCTCGCCGTCATCCGCAAACGCGCCGAACGGAAAGTACCGCCAGAGATCCCGGCTGCGCAGCTTGGCCTCGGCGCCCCGGCGGAGATTGCCCGTGAGGAGGCCCAAGGCCATGCCGCCGCGCGCCAAGGCGCCCTCGAGCAGATCCGGCACCCCGGGCAGGGCTTTCACGCCGCGGTCGGCGAGCTGGGCCGGCAGGGCGGCTACGTAGCCGTCCGCCAGACGCGTGAAGTTCTCCTCCGTCGCGGGCAGGGCGAACTTGGCGAAGATCTGCCGCATGATCCAGAGGTCGGTCCGCCCGGCGAAGTCGATGTCGCTGATCGAGCCGTCGATGCCGAAAACCGTTTGCAGCGCCGCCCGCAGCGCGCGCATCCCGGCGCCCCCGGAAGTGATCAGGGTGCCGTCGATGTCCCAGAGCAGCAAGGTCTTCACCGGGTTGAAACAGGGAGGGTCGGTTGGTCGTCTTGAATTGCGGGAAACCGCAATCGCGCTAACGTTGTCTCATCATTATCGGCCATGAAAACAACCCGATTTCTTCTCTGCGCCGGGCTGCTGGCGGCGGCGTTGGGGATGGGTGGCTGCTCGACTCCCGAATCCCGCATCCGCGACAACCCGGCAATCTTCGCGCGCCTCACGCCGGCGCAGCAGGACCTGATCCGGAAGGGGCAGATCGCCATCGGCTTTGACCCGGAGATGGTGCAGCTCGCGCTCGGCGATCCGGATCACATCACGACCCGGACCGACGCCACCGGCGTCAGCGAGGTCTGGCGCTACACGACGTACGAATCGCCCGACGGCATGATCCTCTACCGCGGCTGGTACCACCGGTATTATTACTGGGGCGATCCGCTCTTCCCGTACTACCTCGACTACCCGTACCGGCGGGAGCACGACCACATCCGCGTGACCTTCAAGGGCGGCAAGGTGGCGTCGGTCGAGGAGCAGGTGCAATAACGACCGCCGCGCCGGCTCCGGCTACGGCCGGAGCAGCGTGAGGAGGGTGCCGGCAAAGATCAGCGCGGCGCCGACGATCTCGTGCGGCGAAAAGCGCTCGCCGAAAAACACCGCCCCGCCGGCGGCGATGCCGAGCGGGACGAGCATCTGGAGCAATGAGCCGCGGGCCACCGGCAGCTCGCGGTAGGCGCGCGTCATGGTCAGCTGGCCGACTCCGGCGCACAGGCCGCTGACGATGAGCAGGGCCCAGGCCGCGGGCCCGGGCAGGGTGAAGCGCACCGCGGCCGGGACGAGGCAAAAGACGAGCCCGTAGAGACACTGCGCGCCAAAGATGGTCGCCGTGTGCTCGGTGCGATGGAGCTGGCGGATCGTCACGACCACCACCGCCGAGGCCAGGGCGCCGAGCACGGCCAGCAGATCGTAGATCCCGACCTCGGGAAGCGCGGTCGCGACGCCGGTGAGCAGCGCCAGCCCCACCAGGCTGACGACCGAACCGGCGACGAGCGGCCGGGTGAGCGGCTCGTGCAGGAAGGCCACGGCCAGCAGCGCGCCCATGACCACGTAGGTGTTGCTGATGAACGTGGCGCGCCCGGCGCCGAGGTGGACGATCGTCAGGTAGTAGAGGTAGACGCCGACGCCGCCGATCACGCCGCGGGTGATCAGCTGCGGATTGCGGTAGAGGTGGCCGAACCGGAACCTCCCGCCCGTCCGGAAGAGCGCCAGGATGACCGCCAGCCCGACGACGAACCGCACCGTGGACAGCAGCCACGAGTCGACGGCGAAGTGGTCGCCCAGTTGCCGGATGATCAGGGCGTTGGCGACAAAGCAGCCCGCCGAGACGAGCATCAGCATCATGCCGTGGCGGACATTGGCGGAGGCGGGATTCACGGAGGCGGGAGAAGAGCGGGGCGGGGACAACAAAAAACCGCGCCGGGCCGGGCGCGGTGGCAGGGGAATCGGTTGGTCGCGTCTCGGTCAACGAAGGCCAGCCGCCCCGGGCCAGCCGCGCGCACGCCGGCGGCGGAGCGAGTCCGGGCGGAGGATTTTCCGGGACGTGCAGGATAGCGACACGGGGAAGTCGAGTAGGGGAAAAGGGCGGCGAAGGGAAGGAGATAGTACGGCCGGCATCCCGGGGGCCGCGCCGCGGTCCGCGACGACTGTCGGCGGGCGAGGAAAATCTCCTCGCCGCCAATTAGGACACGTGTTCCAATCCGGCGCCCATGAAGCCGATCAACGCGTTCCTCCTCCAGCACGACCTGCGCATTGCCCAGAATCCCTGCGTCTCGCCGGATTTCTGCCTCGACTGGGGCAAGCTGGCGGAAACGCTGCGCGCGGGTGGCGCCGGCACCCGGAAATGGACGAAGAGCGGCTTCCAGACGGCGGCCGGGGCCTGGCAGCTGGTCGAGGACACGGCGACGGGCGACTGCGCCTGGCTGCTCACCCCGCGGGCGAAGGCCAAGGGGGCGGTCGCGCTCTCCGACGGCGTGAAGCTTGACGGCGGCTTCCTGGCATTCCCCGCCACCTTCGAGAATCTGCTCCGCCTGAAGAACGCGATCCAGGAGCACCAGCCGGACGCAACCATCTTCCCCACCGCCGGCGCGCGGCTCGGTCAGAGCACGCTGGGCGTCGGCGCGCGCTTCACGACGCTGCACTGGCCGGCGGTGGAGTGGGCGATGAGCGCCCTCGAGCTCGGGGTCACCGCCAACCAGAACTCCATCCCGCGCGAGCTGGTCTACGACGTGGACGCCATGCTCGCGGGCCAGCTCGACACCGTGCCGTTCCCGTTCATCGGCGCCGCCGTGCCGGAGGGCCACCAGGGCCAGAGCGTCGAGGGCATGAGCCACGGCTGCGTGCTGTCGAAGCTCAAGACCGGGTTCCACCACCGCGGCGTGGCGTGGAGCTTCAACGCGGACCACCAGCCCATCGGCGGCAAATTCGACAGCCGCGAGGATCAGCTCGTCGCCGGCTGCCTGCTCGCCAGCTACATCACTTTCGACCTGTCGCCGGAGCTGGCGCAAACCAAGGCGCCGGACAGCCCGGCCGGGCGGCGCGACTACGTGCGGGCCAACGTGGATGGCGCGCTGGTGCAGCAGGTGAAGGCGCGCGTCGCCAGGGCCGGCCTGACGCTGAACGAGGAGCAGTTCGACGCGCTGCTGGGCTACGTCTGGCCGGCGATGCGCAAGATGAAGCGCCGCGACGAGAAATATCGCGCGGCCCGCGAGCGGGCGTTCACCACGGACGTCGGCCGCGCCTTCCTGCGCGAGCTCTCGATCGACGAGCTGCCGGGCCTGACGACGCCGGAGACGACCGCCATCATGCTCGCCCTGTGCGAGGCGCTGGACATGCCGATCAATTTCATCGCCCCCGCGTTCGGCTTCCAGAAGAACATGCCGTATCCGGACAACGCGGCGCTGCGCGGGCTCATCGAAAAGCAGTGGGCGGTCTGCCGGCAGTTCGGCGCCAGCATCGGCTTCCACTCCGGCTCCGGCAAGTCGGCCGAGAACTACCAGGTGATGGGCCAGGTCACGGGCGGTCGCCTCGAGATCAAGACCAGCGGCCGTTACACCTACGAGATGGGCGTCGCCCTGGCGCGGTCAAAGCATGCCGGCGACCAGGCGCTGTGGCGGGACTGGTATCGCTTCACGGTCGAGCTCGCCCTGCAGGGCGCGGTCAGCAAGGATGCCACCGAGCAGAAGATGGCCCGCGTGTTCATCACCGACGCGCTGACCAAGGCGGGCCGGCCCACCGACGTATTCGCATCGCCGGCCGCGACGCGCGCCGCCGTCGAGGCACTGCCGCCGAGCCCCGACCACATGTTCTGGTTCGAGTACAACTTCCTCTTCGTGCTGGCGGGGGGCGGGCGCGCGGAGAAGGCGGCGCTCGGCGACCACACGCCCGCGGGCTACCGGCAGCGGGCGCGGTTCTACGCGATCAGCGAGGAAGGGCGGCTCAACTTCGCCAAAGGCATCGCCCGCTACCTGGTGTTCCTCGCCGAAAACACGGGCCTCGCGACCGCCGCGCGCTGCGCGGCCGCCCGCAAGCTGCTCGACCGTTACGCCACGATGGGCGATTTCCTCGGCGACATCAGCCGCTAGTCCGTCGCCGCCGCCGCGCGGGGCGGCGGACCTGCAGGCTCTGCGCGGTATACTCCATCAGCTCGATGGCGTTGCCGTCCGGGTCCTTGATCCAGCATTGGCGGGATCCGTCCATCCCGGTGATGATCGCCGTCACCGCCAGCCCGCGCGCCGCCAGCCGGCGGCGGAAGGCCGCGAGGCCCTTCACCTCGAGGCAAAAATGCTGGTAGGTGGCGTCGGGCGGCGTGGTCAGGTCGACCACCGCGCCGCCCCATTGCCGGACCGCGCCCTGCTGGTCGAAGAGCTCGACGAAAGTCCGCCCGCCGCAGGCGAAGTAGTAGCCGAAGGCGGCGCCGTGATCGTCGTTCAGGGTGAACTTGACGCGCAGACCCAGCAGGTCGCGGTAAAAGTGGATCATCCGGTCGAGGTGATCCGTTTTGAAGCAGACGTGGGCGAGGCGTTGGATCATGGGAGAAGCGGAACGGCGGGCGGCTGGAGGTTCAGGACGGCGCGGATACGGGCGCGGCGGCAGGTTGGCCGAACATGGCCTTCACGGAGAGACGGTTCAGCACGATGATGGTGAAGACGCCGAGCACCGTGCCATACGGCATGAGGAGGCATTCAAACACGGCGATGACGAAACAAAACGTCCACGCGGTGTGCCGCTTGAGCCGGCGCCCAGCCAGGAAGATCAGCAGGGCCAGCGTCCACCCGCAGCCGATGAAGAACGCCGCCACGATGACGAACAGCCAGCCCACGGCCGGCGGGGGCGCGTTGGTCCCGCGGAGGCCGCCGGCGATCATGGCGATGCCGAGCGCCAGATGGATGAAGGGGACGCAGGCGAAGAGGGCGGTCAGGCCCGCGGCGACGTAATGGAAGATCGCGAGGAGGGAGAGGTGCTCGGCGTCCTGATTCATGATGGCGGGGGAGGGGAATCAAGCGGAGGCGAAGGGCGGGGCGCGGGCGGACCCGAGGCATCGAAATCCCCCAGCAGCGCCGCCACCTCCGGGCCCAGTTGATCCGCCGGCACCAGGTCGCGCACCGCCGCGACACCCGTGCGAAGGTCGGCGGAATCCGGGCCGGGGATCTGGCGCGCCGCCTCCAGCAGCACGTGCAGCGCGAGCTGGTAGACGCCGCCGGCGTTCGCGGGCTGCCGCTTGGCCTGGTAGGTGTGCCCCATCTCGGTGAGGAACGTGGCGTAGACGATGCACTTTTCCCGCGCCGTGGCCCCGGTTTCTCCGAGCACGAGCAGGCGCACCTGTCTCTCGATCGGGAGGGTCATGAACTCCTGCGCCGGGCGCACGAACAGCCGCTCCTGCGCCTGCAGCAGCGTGGCCAGCGCGGCATCATGGCTGCCGCCCTCGCGAAACTTCAGCACCTGGGCCAGGACCTGGCGCAGCTCGGCGAGCAGCCGCTGGACGAAATCCTGTCGCTCGGGCATGGGCGGGCGGCGGAACGCGCGGCAGCACCTAGGCCCCGCCGCGATGGCCCAGAATCCGGGCCGGCAGGAACAGCAGCGTCCGGATCAGGGCCAGCGCCGCCTCGACCACGAGGAAGGCGAGGCGAAAAGGCAGCGCCAGCAGCCACAGGACCGGCGTGAGCACCGCCACGAGCAGCGCGAGCGGCCAGCACAGCACCAGCAGGACGCACCACCCGACGAGGAGGAGGAGGAATCTCATGACGGAGCCGATCTCAAGTTCGCCAGCGCATCCAAGGGCGGAATCTCCCGGAGGGCGACAAGGAAAACGGCCGGGCTCAGCGCGGCGCCGGCCCCGGCTTCGCCGGCGGCGTCTTCGGGGCGGCCGCCGCCGGCTCGACGGCGAGGGCGATGATCTCCCGGTCCACCGGATGCACCTTCACCGCCTGCGGCGTGTCCATCATCACCGCCGCGTTGACCGACAGCCGGCGCAGGCGGACGGCGCCCACGGGCTCGAAGCCAACCGCGAAATCGTCCCGGGAAAAGAGCAGCTCGTTCTTGAACGCCTCGAAATCCGGCAGCAGCGGCAGGTAGGCCGCGACCTCCTGGCCGGCGAGGCGATAGTGCGGCTGGAAATAGGTGACCCGGAGCGCCACCTGCTTCTGCAGCACCGGCCGCGGAAGCTGAAAGGTGACGACCATGATCCGCGTGCCCTCGGGGATGAGGGCGGGCATCGTGGGCCCGACGGGCAGCAGGCCAAAATCGGCCGGATCAAACGTTGCGCTGCCCGCATGCAGCTTGAACTGGGTGATCTCCGTCAGGGCGTCGAGGCGGTCGATCTCCTTGGGGACGAGGACCGCGAATTCAAAGGACACGGTTTCGGACGGAGGAAGGCCGTCGAGGCGCGGGACGTATTTGAATTCATACTGGCCCTCGACCATCGACATGCCGGCACCGACGCTCACGGTGACGGTCTGGCCGACAAGGCAGAACGGCGAGCGGGACAGCACCAGCGCCACCTCGTCCTCCGCGCGCAGGAAGGGAGCGAGGAGCAGGAGCAGCGGAATCGTCCGGAGCGAACGCATGGGCGGGGAGGAAGGCGGAATGAAGGCCGCGTCGGGCGCTGGGGCAGCAGTAGGACCAACCGGGGCGGCAGTCAATCCGGTCGGAACCGGCCAGGCGCCGCCGCAGCGGGCGCCGGCTTGTCGTTTTGGCGGCGATGGAGGCAGGCCGCCGAGGTTTCCAGCCATGCGCCGACTGTGCCGTTTCGTCCCATTTCCCGTTGACCGGCCGGCGCGGTGTGGTGTCATGAGATCATGGTGCCGAGCGTGTTGATCATCGACGACGAGAAGCACACGCGCGAAGGCCTGCAGCAGGCGTTGGAGGATCACTACGACGTGTCGGTGGCCGGCAACGCCGACGAGGCCTTCAACCTGATGGAGGCGCAGGAACACGATGTGATCGTGACCGACCTGCGGATGCCGGGGAAATCGGGCCTCAAGGTGATCGACAAGGCGCTGGGCCTGCCGGGCAAGCCCGTGGTCATCATGATGACGGCGTACGGGAACATCGAGACGGCGGTCGAGGCCATGAAACGGGGCGCGTTCGATTTCCTCACCAAGCCGGTCAACTTGGAGAAGCTCGAGATCCTGATCCAGCGCGCGCTGAAGACCAAGACGCTCGAGGTCGAGGTCAAGCAGCTCCACGAGCGGCTGGACGAGAAGTTCAGCTTCGAGGGCATCGTGGGCAACTCGCCGAAGCTCCGCGAGGTGATCGAGCGCGTGAAGCTCGTGGCGCCGTCGCGCGCGACCATCCTCATCGAGGGCGAGACCGGCACGGGCAAGGAGCTGATCGCCCAGGCGATCCACCAGGCCAGCCCGCGGGCGCGGGCGCCGTTCATCGCCGTGCATTGTGCGGCCCTGCCGCCGACGCTGCTGGAGAGCGAGCTGTTCGGCCACGAGCGCGGCGCCTTCACCGGCGCCACCGAGCGGCGGATCGGCCGGTTCGAGGCCGCCGACACCGGCACGCTGTTTCTCGACGAGATCGGGGAGATCTCGACGGCCACCCAGGTCAAGCTGCTGCGGTTCCTCGAGACGAAGACCGTCGAGCGCATCGGCAGCATGAAGCCGATTCCGCTCGACGTCCGGCTGGTCGCGGCGAGCAACAAGGACCTGGACCAGATGGTGCGGGACGGCGGGTTCCGCGAGGACCTGTTCTTCCGGCTCAACGTGGTGCGCATCGTCATGCCGCCGCTGCGCGAGCGCCCCGAGGACATCCCGCTGCTGCTCGACCACTACATCCGCCTGTTCAGCGAGGAGAACAACCTGCCGCCGCTGGCGATCGAGCCGGGCGCGATGCGCCACCTGCAGGCGTACGCATGGCCGGGCAACGTCCGCGAGCTGCGCAACTTCGTGGAGAACGCGGTCGTGCTGCGCCGCGGCCAGCGGGTGACGGAGTTCGACCTCGAGCCGAGGTTCCGCGGCGAGGCGCCGCCGCCGGGCTCGAAGCCGCCGCTGCCCGGCTCGGTGGCCCCGATGGTCAACCCGCTTTCGGTGGAGGAGAACGAGAAGCGCCTGCTCCGCGAGGCGCTGCTGAAGGCGCGCGGCAACCGCACCAAGGCGGCGAAGCTGATGGGCCTGAGCCGGCGGACGCTGCACCGCAAGCTCGCCCAGTGGCCCGAGGTCGACGTGATCGACCGCTGACCGGCCGGGGCCGCCGGACGAGACCTGCAACCAGACGCGCGGCCGAGGCCGTCCACCCCTGCTCCGATGAAACGCCCGCTCTCCGCGCAGGAATGGGTCCACTGGCTGGAGGAGGGGGCGGGTGCGCGCTGGATCGGCCGGGGGGCGGCGCTCCTCGCCCTGCTGCTGCTCTCGCTCCTGGCCGCGTACAAACAGTTCCACGGGCCGGCGGATGAGACCACGCTCGTGCAGGCCGACATGGGGCGGCAGCTCGCGCTCGGGCGCGGCTTCACCACGCTGGTCAACTATCCGCAGACGGCCGCCGTGATGCGGGCGCGGCACCGGGTGCAGGTTGCGCACGCGCCGTTCTACCCCGTGCTCGACCAGGCCCCGCTGTACTCGATCGTGATCGGCGCGGCGCTGCGGGCGCTGCCGGCCGGCTGGCGCGAAGGGCTATTCCGGTCACCGCCGGTGCCGCCCGACGGCTTCGCCGCCGACTATTTCCTCCTCGGCCTGAACCTCGCGCTGCTCTGGATCGCGGCGTGGCAGACGTTCCGCCTCGGCCGCCGGCTGTTCGGCGCGCGGGTGGGGTGGGTGAGCATGCTGGCGCTGATGTTCTCCGTCGGCGTCTGGGAACAGGTCGTGCTCGTCGATGGCCTGCCCCTGCTCATGGTGCTGGCGCTGGGCGCGTTCCAGGTGCTGGCGGCGATCGAGACGGCGCTCGAGGCGGAGGGCGCCGCGCCGGCCCGCGGGGATCGGCGCCTCGGGCTCCTCTTTCTGGCGCTCGGCTTGATCGGCGGGCTGCTGTTCCTTGCCGAATATTCGGCCGGTCTGCTGGGGGTCGCGGCGGCGGCCTATGCCGGCTGGCGGCTGCGCGGCCGCTTCCGCTGGCGGGCGTTCGCGTGGCTGGGGGCGGGGTTCGCGGTGGCGGCCGGCCCATGGGTGGCGCGCAATGTCGCCCTGACGGGCAATCCGGTCGGCCTGGCGTGGGAGAATGTCGCCCTGCGCGCGGGCGACAGCACCGCGGAACCGTCGGTGCAGCGCTCGCTGTTTTCGACGCAGGCGCCGGTCCTCGACCTGAACAAGCTCGGGAACAAGGGGCTCACCGGCCTCCAGCTGAACGTGAAGGAGCGCCTGTGGTCGGGGGGCGGCTATTTCCTGACGGCGTTTTTCGTCACCGGCTGGCTGTACCAGTTCCGCCGCGCCACGGCCAACCGGGTCCGCTGGGTGTTCACCGCCGCGCTGCTGCTGGCCGTGGTGGGCCAGCCCTTCCTCAACTCCGGCGAGAGCCTGCGCCTGCCCGTCTACTACCTGCTGCCGCTCCTGTTGATCTTCGGCACGGCGTTCTTCTTCGTCCTGATCGAGAGCACCCCGGCGCTGGCGGCGCACCCGTGGGTGGCGGCGGCGGCGTTGCTGGCCCTGCAGGCGGCGCCGCTCGTGCATGACGTGCTCGAGCCGCGCCGGCTGCATTTCCACTACCCGCCGTATTTCCCCACGCTGTTCATGAGCATCCACGGCGAGATCGAGCGCCGCGGCGGGCTGCAGGGCATGGGCGTGATGGCCGACGTGCCCGCCGGCGTGGCGTGGTACGGGCGGCAGCGGGTGTGGGACCAGCCGGACCAGATCAAGGATTTCTACACCATCTCGGTCGACCAGCCGATCGGCCTGCTGCTGCTGACGCCGGTGACCCTGGACCGGCCGTTCTTCGCGCAACTCGCCGTGGGTGGCGTCACGCCGGAGGCGCGCGCGCAGAAGTTCCAGGGCTGGGGCCCCGTCTACGCGGGCCTGGTGACCGGGCGCCTGCCGGCGGAGTTTCCCCTGGCCCTGCGCCAGGCCCTCGCGCCGAACCTGATAGTTCTCCTGGATCCCGCCGTCATGCCGTTCCGGTGAAAGTAATTGCCTTGGAACGGGTTTTTCACCAAATGAGACTCGGATCAGGGATAACCGCCAAGGAGTCCTCGGATCGGAATCTATGAAACTACCCCGCTTGCCCGCGGTGATCGGCCTGTTCCTTCCCGCTTGGGCGTGGGCCGTCTATGCGCCCATCCCGGAACAGGAACAGGGGAAGGCATTCACGGTGGCTGTCGATGCGGGCGTCACGCATGACAGCAACATCTTTGGGTCTGCGACCAACACCGTCTCCAGCATGGTCTACGAGGTGGCGCCCAAACTCGACTTCAACGCCTCGGTGACGAAGCAGACGTTCCTCGCCGCCGCCTACCAGATCCGATTCGACTACTTCGACAACCGGCCGACCGACAAGTCGCTGGTGAGCCACGACGCGACGGCGCGGCTGGCGCACGCCTTCTCCGAGATCACGACGATCGACCTGAACGAGGAGTTCCAGGTGGAGAAGAATCCGCAGTCGCTCCTGTCCGGGGTGCCGCTGAACACCGACCAGTCGTACAACCGCAACCAGTTCGACGCGCGGTACGCCAGCGCCCTGGACCAGAAGACGGGCTTCGTGATCAAGTACCGCAATCTCTACTACAACTACGACGATCCGGGGCTCAGCCAGAGCCTCGACCGCATGGAGCACCTTGCGGGCTTGGAGTGGAACAACAAGCTGCGGGCGGATCTCACGGTGCTCGGCGAATACCGCTACCAGGTGATCAATTACGCGCACATCGGCGACCTGAAGGACAAGCGGTCCAACTTCCTGCTCGCGGGGGCGGACTATGCCTCGGGCAAGCAGACCACGCTGACCGGGCGGGTCGGCTTCGAGGACCGCCGGCGCGAGGGCGAGCCCGGCACGACCGCCCCGTATGTCGAACTCACCGGCAAATACCTCTACACCCAGGATTCGTTCGTGACCGGGGGCTACACCTATTCCCTCGAGGAGACGGACAACCCGACGCTCTTCACCGACACGAGGATGAACCGGTTCTTCATCAATGTGCAGCACGCGATGACGGCGATGATCGTCGGCTCCGCCTCGATCACCTACCAGCCCTCCGTGCTCCTGGGGCGGACCGGGGTGGCCAACGTGGATGAAACCACCACGCGCCTGGGCCTGGCACTCACCTACGTGGCGAGCAAGAATTTCACCGTCAGCGCCACCTTTGACTACGACAAGGTGAACTCCGACCGTCCGGAGCGCCGGCAGGACCGCACGCGCTTCGGCTTGAACGGTCGGCTGTATTTCTAGATTGTTGCCTCCACCGCGTCTGGACGCGGCGCGTCGGTGACCGGAGCCCGGCCCCCTGCCGGGCTTCCCCCCGTCCTCCCTGCACCCGCATGGCCCTCCTCCCCGATTCCACGGACAACAGTTCGGCGGCCGGTTTCTTCCGGCTTTTGCGCCTGCGGCGCGCGTTGATCTTCCTGATGCTCGCGCTGGTGGTGCTCACCACGCTGGGCGTCACCGCCGTGCTGCCGCGCTGGTACCGGTCGACCACCAAGATCCGCGTCGAGAAACCCGAGGGCGAGGTGAAGCTGTTCCAGGCGCAGAACA
>JBAIXJ010000679.1:0-3350 GCA_037916645.1 Opitutales bacterium
TCAAAGACGAGCGACGACTTGCCCGCGCCGCTCAATCCGGTGACAACGATGTACTTCCCGAGCGGGATCTCGAGATCGAACCCCTTGAGGTTGTTCTGGCGGACGCCCCGCAGCCGGATGCAGCCGTTGCCGTTCGTAGTGCGCACCAAGTCAACCGATGGGCACGCGCGGAGGAAAGGCAACTCCGGCCTTCAACGGCCAACGCTCAACGTTCAGCGTCCAACGCTCAAGGGAGGTCCTGAACCTGACCTTCGACCCAACTTGAACGTTGAAAGTTGGATATTGAGCGTTGGGCGATCGGGAAGCGCTCGACCCGCCGCCCGGCGAAGCGTCCGGTCAACCTCCGGCGGGCGGGGCCACCAGCCGCGCGAACAGCTCCAGGTGCTCGCGGACGTGGCGCTGGGGATCGAAGGTCGCCGCGGCGAAGCCCCGGGCCCGGGCCGCCCGCGCCGCCCGCTCGGGGGCCGCGGCCCGCGCCAGGCGCCCGATCGCGTCGCGAAACGCGGCCCGGTCGCCGCGGGCGACCACGAAGCCGGTCTCGCCGGGCAGGAAGCATTCGTCGATGCCCTGCGCCGGATGGACCACCGCCGGGAGGCCGTGCGCCTGCGCCTCGATGATGAAATTTGACAGGGATTCGCTCCAGGAGGCGTGGACCGCCACGTCGGCCGCCCGGTAGAGCGGGCCGGGATCGCGCTGCCAGTCAAGGAACCGGACCCGCGCCTCGAGGCGGCGGGCGCGGACCAGGTGCTCGCACGCCGCCCGCGTCTCGCCGTCGCCGGCCAGCCAGAGCTGCCAGTCGGGTTCGGCGGGGAGGCCGGCGACGATCTCGATCAGCTCCTGCTGGTTCTTGGGCGCGCGGAACATGGCCACGCACAGCAGCACGGCGGTCGCCGGGCCCGCGCCGTGGCGGGCGCGGAGGGCCTCGTTGCGGACCAGATCCTCCGGCGCGGGAAAGACGAGCGAATTGTAGATGACCGTGATCTTGTCGGCCGGAACGCCATGCCCCGCGACCAGGGTCTCCTTCGCCGCCCGGCTGTTGGCCACCACGTGGCGGACGCGGCGCAGCGAGCGCCGGAAGAGGAACGGCAGGGGCTTGCCGGTCCGCATGGTGCAGAGGACGGCCACGCGCCTAAACCGGCGCTGGACGAAGCCGCCGTGGCAGTTGGCCATGCGGCCCATGCAGAGCACGACCTCGGGCGCCTCCGCGGCCACGGCGCGCGTCAGGCCGGGCGCGAACCAGTCGAGGTGCAGGTCGCGGCGGGTGAGCGGGCGGTGAGTGACGCCGGCGAGCTCCCCCGCGAGGGCGCCGCCGGGGCGGAAGGTGAGGAGGACGGCGGGGTGGCCGGCCGCGGCGAAGGCACGGGCGAGGAGGATCGACTGGCGTTCGGTACCGCCGCTGCGCAGATGGTCCTGGAGCAGGAGGATTTTCATTGCTCCGCCCACCCGGGCCGAGAGTGTGCTATCTTGCGCGAATGAGTCATCCGTGGATGAAATTGCTGATCCGGTGGGGGGTGCTCGCCCTGGGCGTGGTCCTGAGCGCCAGGCTCGTGCCGGGGATCGGCTACGATAGCGGCGCGACGCTGCTCGTTGTCGTGGTTTTGCTCAGCCTCTTCAATGCGATTCTCAAGCCGGTGCTGGTCCTTTTCACGCTCCCTTTCGTGGTCCTGACGCTCGGCCTCGGGATCTGGCTGATCAACGCCCTGCTGTTTCTCGCCGTGTCGCGCCTCGTGCCGGGCTTTGCCGTGCGCGACTTCTGGTCCGCGCTGTGGGGGGCGCTGATCGTCAGCGTCACCAACTTCATCCTCAGCGGCATGCTGCGGACGCGGCGCCTCCCGCGGCCGCCGCGGAAGCCGTCGGACGTGATCGACATCTGACCGCCCGGCCGGGGCGGCGCAGGTTTTCCGTTTGACCCGCGGCGGTTGCAGCCGCGTCATTTCTCCTCAACCTGCGCTTATGTCTGAAACCACAGCCTATGATCTGATTGTGATCGGCGGGGGGCCGGCCGGGTATGTCGCGGCCATCCGCGCGGGTCAGCTCGGCCGGAAGGTCGCCTGCATCGAGCTCGAGCGGGCGGGCGGCACCTGCCTGAACTGGGGCTGCATCCCGTCAAAGGCGCTGCTGAAGAGCGCCGAGCTGTACCTCAAGATGAAGAAGGCCGAGACCTTCGGCCTCGGCGCCACGGGCGTGTCGTTCGATTTCGCCAAGGTCATGCAGCGCTCGCGCGGCGTGGCCGACCAGATGGCCAAAGGCGTGGAGTTCCTGTTCCGGAAGCACAAGGTGGACTATTTCCTCGGCCGCGGACAGGTCACCGTGCCGGGCATGGTGGAGATCACCTCGGGCGAGCACCAGGGGAAGTTCTTCAAGACCGGCCGCGTGCTCCTCGCCACGGGCTGCAAACCGCGCCAGCTCCCGGGCGTGCCCGTCGACGGCGAGCGGATCCTGACCTCGCGCGAGGCGCTGGTGCCGCGCGCCAAGCCGCCGGCGTCGATCGCGATCATCGGGGCCGGCGCGATCGGCGTGGAGTTCGCCTATTTCCTCAACGCCTTCGGGAGCAAGGTCACGCTGGTCGAGCTCCTGCCGCAGGTCGTGCCGGCGGAGGACGAGGAGGTGGCGCGCCTGCTGCACCGCCTCTTCGAGAAGCAGGGCATGGTGATCCACACCGGCACCAAGGCCGAGAACATCAAGGTCGGCAAGACGTCGGTCACCCTCGACCTGGTCACGGGGGAGAAGCACCAGCCGCTGGAGGTGGAGTCCGTGCTCGTGGCGGTCGGTGTCGTCGCCAACCTCGAGGGGGCGGTGTCGCCGAAGGTGAAGCTCGACCTCGACCGGGGCTACGTGAAGGTCGATGCGAACTACGAGACGAACGTGAAGGGCATCTACGCCGCGGGCGACATCATCGGCCCGCCGTGGCTGGCGCACGTCGCCAGCGCCCGCGCGATCGACGCCGTCAACGCCATGTTCGGCCACGGGGCGCCGCGCCGGATCCGGAGCTTCCCCGCCTGCACCTACTGCCAGCCGCAGATCGCCAGCATCGGCCCCACCGAGAAGGCGCTGAAGGAGAAGGGCGTGGCCTACAAGGTCGGCCGGTTCCCGTTCCTCGCCGTCGGCAAGGCCGTGGCGACGTCGGAAGCCGACGGCTTCGTGAAGGTGCTCAGCGACCCGGCGACCGGGGAGATCCTCGGCGCGCACATCATCGGCGCCGAGGCCACCGAGCTGATTTCGGAATACAGCCTGGCGATGAGCCTCGAGGCGACGGTCGAGGAGATCCACGCCACCGTGCACCCGCACCCGACCTACGGCGAGGCGGTGATGGAGGCCGCGGCCGCCGTCACCGGCGAGGCGATCCACAT
>JBAIXJ010000680.1:0-1713 GCA_037916645.1 Opitutales bacterium
GCGATGGCGCCGCCGGTGAAGCGCTCCGACAGGTGGCCGAAGTCCACGATGTTGCTCACCAGGTAGATCGTCAGCGCGTTGGCGCCGAACCACGCGAACGGCTGCGCCCAGGCGCGGATTCGCCACCGCTCGCAGATCTGGTAAAACGCGGCGAGCAGCAACATGCTCCAGCCGCCGGCCACGAGCACGAACGACGAAGTCCAGATCTTCTTGATCACCGGGAACTGCAGGCCCCAGAGGTAGCCCGCCGCGAGCAGCCCGAGACCGGTGAGCAACAGCAGCCGGAACCGCCGCTGGTCGCTGCCGAGCGGGTCCCGCAGCCAGCGCCCGGCGAAGACGCCGAGCAGGCAGGTGGCGATCGCGGGCAGCGTGCTCAGCAGGCCCTCGGGATCATGGTCGCCGTCCCACTTGCGCAGCGGCAGCCAGCGCGCGTCGATCCAGTTGGCCAGGTTGTGCCCCTCGGCATAATCGCCCGCGCCGAATCCCGGCACCGGCACGAAGGTCAGCAGCGCCCAGTAGCCGGCCAGCAGCGCGATCACCACGGCCACGAGCCCGCGGGGCCGCAGGTAGAGAAAGAGCAGGCTCGCGCCGCAGTAGCACAGGGCGATGCGCTGCAGCACGCCCAGGAGGCGGATTTGGTCGAGCGCCGTCGCGAAACCGCCGTAGTAGAAGATCCCCAGGAGGTAGAGCAGCACGGTGCGGCGTGCGATGCGCGTCAGCGCCTGGCGGCGTTCGCCGGCCGTGATGAACTTGTCGAGCGAGAACGGGATCGCCACGCCCACCATGAACACAAACAGCGGGAAGATCACGTCGTAGGCGTGCAGTCCCGCCCACGGGACATGGTCGAGCTGCTCGGCCGCCAGGCGCGCGGGCGGTCCGCCGTGCAGTTTGGCCAGCGCCCCGCCGAGCGCGTCCGCGCCCACGATCCACATCATGTCAAAGCCGCGGAGGGCATCGAGCGCCAGCAGGCGGGAGGAGGTCGGCTCACCGGCAGGCATGGGGCGATCCTTGCCGGCCGCGGCGTTCCTGTCGAGCGGCGGTTTTCGTTTCGCCACGCGGCCGGGCCGCGGCTAGTCTCGCGGGCCGTATGCGCTGCCCTTGCCTCCTCCTGTCGCTGCTTCTGGTCCCCGCCGCCGCGCTTCCCGCCCGGGCTGCCGCCGCGGCGCCGGATCCGCTCGCGGCCGCGCGCGGCCTCGTGGCGCGGGTGCTGCCGGCCCACGTTGCGCAGATCGACGTCGAATTCCTGCCCCGGGGCGCCGACAGCCTCGACGTGTTCGAGGTCGAGACCCGCGGGGGCCGGTTGGTGTTGCGCGGCCAGAACGGCGTGACCATCGGCGCGGCGCTGAACTGGTATCTTGGCCACGTCGCCCACGCGCAGCTGTCATGGGACGGAGACAACCTCGCGCTGCCCGCCGTCCTGCCGCCCGTGCCCGCGAAGGTGCGCATCGCCTCGCCGTACCGCCACCGGGTCTACCTGAACTACTGCACGTTCAACTACACCGCGTCGTGGTGGGACCGGGCGCGGTGGGAGCGCGAGATCGACTGGATGGCGCTGCACGGGATCACCACGCCCCTCGCGACCACCGGGCAGGAGGCGGTGTGGCAGGCGACGCTCCGGCAGTTCCGGATGAACGACGACGAGATCCGCCAGTATCTCGCCGGGCCGGCCTACGGCGCCTGGCAGTGGATGACCAACCTGGAGCAATGGGGCGG
>JBAIXJ010000681.1:0-2512 GCA_037916645.1 Opitutales bacterium
CGGCATGGCGGGCGTCGCGCACCGTTTGTTCCAGCCACACGCCGGCGCGCTCGGCGCGGGCGGTTTCCTTGATCTGGTCCACGCCGCCGAACTGCCGTCGCGCGGCAAACTGGGCCTCATCCGGATCGATCCCGGCCGCACGGTTGGCCGCGGCCTGCAGCTCGAGATGGGTCTGCATCTCCTCGGCCATGTCGGCCTCGAAGCGCCGGCGGCGGAAAAGGGAGCGCAATCTGATCAACCAGCTCATGGATACTTCAGAATGGAACTCACCACGAAGGTACGAAGACACTAAGAACGGGAGAACGGCGGGGTGGTGGGATGTGGGGCGTGGATTCTCTTGGTGCCTTTGTGTCTTGGTGGTGAAGCGAAATGCTCATTCGGACCGCAGCGCGACCACTGGATCGACCCGGGTTGCGCGGCGCGCGGGGAGGAGGACGGCGGCCGCCGCCGCGGTCCCGACGATCAAGACCACGCCGAGCAGGATGAGGCCGTCGCCGCGGCCGGCGCCGTAGAGAAGGTTGCTGGTGAAGCGGGCCAGCGTGCCCGCCAGCACCAGGCCGGCGGCGAGGCCGGTGCCGGTGAGCAGGAGACTCTCCCGGCTCACGGTGCGGAGAATCGCCCGGCGCGAGGCGCCGAGCGCCAGGCGGATGCCGATCTCGCGCGTGCGGCGCGCCACGGAAAAGGCGACGAGCCCGAAGATCCCGGCGCCCGCGAGCAGGAGGGCGATCACGCCCTGCGCGCCGACGAAGATGGCGCCGAAGCGATAGGGCATCAGGCCGGCGATGCTGTCGCCGATCTGCTGCCGCAGCGTGCGGACGCCGAACACTGGAAGCTCCGGGTCCAGCTTCCGGACGATCCGGGCGATCGCGTCGGCGAGCGGGGCGGTGGAGCCGGAGAACCGCACCACCAGGGTGGTGTTCCCGCGGTAGTTTTGCGCCAGGACGTCGAAAAGCAGCGGCTGCGAATCATCCCGCAGGTTGTAGAACCGCGGCTGGCCGACGACGCCGATCACCGTGGCCTCGTTGCCCTGGATGGAGATCCGCCGGCCGACGGGATCCTGGCCCGGCCAGAGCCACCGGGCCAGCGCGCGGTTGACAACGACCACCCGGGGCGAGCCGAAGCCGTCCTGCGGGGAGAAATCGCGTCCGGCCTCGACCCGCATGCCGAGGGTCGAGAGATAGGCCGGCTCCACGAGGATGTAGCAGACCGGAGAGGAGGCCTGGCCCGCCGGGGCGGGTTGGCCGACGGCGGAGACGCCGCCGAGCTGGTTGATGCGCGTGTCGAGCGGCACGTTGGTCGCCAGGCTGGCCGTCTCGACGCCGGGCAGGGCCCGGACCTGTTCGAGGAGCTGCGCGTGAAGCCGGCGGCCCGCGTCGGCCGAATAGCGCTGCAAATCGAGGTCGAACGACGCCGTGAGGAGGTGGTCGGCCCGGTAGCCCAGATCGGAGCGCGTGAGCAGGACCAGGCTGCGCAACGCGAGCAAGGCGCCCGCCAGCACCACGCTCGACACCGCCACCTGGGCAACCACCAGCAGGCTCCGCAGCCGGTGGCGTGCAAGCGGGGACCGGGGCGACGCCTCTTTGAGGAAAAACAACGGCGCGGCTCCGCTGGCCCGGAGGGCCGGCAGCAACCCCGCACCCAGACCGACCAGCAGCGCGACCAGCCCCGTGGCGGCGAACGGCCGCCAGTCCATGGCCACCGCCGCGGCCGGCGCGGTGGAACTCGACGTGGGCAGGAGGCCGACCAGCAGCGGCGTCAGCCACAGCGAGGCGGCGGCGCCGACCGCTCCGGCGAGCGCGGCCAGCACGAGGCTCTCGGCCAGCAGCGCGCGCATCAGTTGCCGGCGGCTGGCGCCCACCGCCGCGCGGACCGCCAGCTCGCGCTCCCGGGCGAGGCCACGGGCGTACAGGAGGTTGGTCGCGTTGGCGACCGCGACCACCAGGACGAGCGCCGCCAGGGCGGCGAGCGCGGCCATGATCTTGGGCGTGTGGTGGGCGATGAACGGTGAGGGCCGGCTGGCGCGTTCCCGCATCACGACGGCGCGGGCCTCGGCGGGGTAGAATCCCGGGTTGGCCTTCATCACCCGGGTATAGGCGAGTTCCGTGGCGGCCTGCGCCTGCGCGACCGTGACGCCGGCTCGGAGGCGGCCCATGAGGAAGACGCACGTGTTGCCGCGCTTGAGGATGTAGTATTCGCCGCCGGGCAGCAGGCGCGGCAGCATGGTCACGGGCACGAATCCGCTGAGGGCCGTGCCCCACGAGGCGCCGAAGAAGCCGGGCGGAGCGACGCCGACGACGGTCAACGGTATCCCGTTGAGTTTGAGGGTCCGGCCGATGACCGCCGGGTCGGCATGAAAGCGCGAGCGCCACGTCGCGTCGGTGAGGACGAGGATCGGATCGGCGCCCGGCGCACGGGCCTCGCCCGGGAGAAAGAAGCGCCCGAGCTGCGGCTGCACCCCGAGCACGGAGAAGTAGTTGTCGGTGACGGCGTGGACCCAGGCGCGTTCGGTGCC
>JBAIXJ010000682.1:0-8802 GCA_037916645.1 Opitutales bacterium
CCATGCCGGTGCTGGTGGCGGAATCCGGCGGGCGCATCGTGGGGTGGGGAGCCCTCGGGACCTTCCGGCCCGCCTACACCGCCGCCGGCACGCTGGAGGACTCCGTCTACGTGCACCATGAATTTCACCGCCGGAGGATCGGGAGCCGGCTGCTGGCCGCGCTGATCGCGGCGGCGCGGCGGATGGGCCTTCGTTCCATCCTGGCGAATATCTCGGCGGACCAGACGCCGAGCATCCGGCTGCACGAGAAGTTTGGATTTCTTAAAGTGGCGCACCTGCGGGATGTGGGCCGGAAGTTCAACCGGAGGTTCGATGCGGTGTATCTCCAGTTACGCCTGGCCACCCGCCAGCGGGAGAGGCGAACGCGAGCCGGCCGTTCGACTCCGCGGCGGGTTCCACGTCGGCGACGGTCATAGCCTGCCGCAAACCACCTCCAGCCCGACCTCCGTAGCCCCTGCGTGCTCCTGTGAGAAGCAGCCCTGTTTGAACCACCAAGACACGAAGGCACCCAAACGGAGATTTCTTGGCGCCTTCGTGTCATTGTGGTGAAGGGGGTCTCTCCGTTCCCTCGGCGTGCTCCTGTGAGAAAAGGCACCCTGAAGTCGGGCGCCGGACATTCTGCCCACCACTGATCTTCCAGCCTTCGTCCTCACCCTCACCGCAACGATTCTCAAGAGGCCACCGCGGGGCTTCGGCTGGCAGGCACTCGTCGGCACTGATCCAACTCAGGTCAGCATCAGTGAAGTTCAGTGCCCATCAGTGGTGAGAAAAAACTCCGACCTCATCCTCCAGCGGACATCAGTGTCCATCAGTGCAATCAGTGGTGAGAAGATAAACCGCCGGGCGGCCAAGCGGGCCGGCCGGTGAGCGGGAATCGGTCGTCAGGCCTTCGCCGAGGTCTGCGCCATGGCCTTGAGGGCGTCGGCGCCGACGACCTTGTCGATGTCGAGCAGCGTTTTGACCTGGCCCTTCACCTTGGCCATCCCGAGGAGGTAGGTGGTGTCGGTGTGGCCGCCGAAATCCGGCGTCGGCTCGATCTCTTCTTCGGTCAGGTTGACGACCTCCTCGACGGAATCGACGATCAGCCCCATCTGCACGGCCTGCTCGTTCGGCAGGCGGACCTGGACGACCACGATGCAGGTGCGCTCGGCAAACTCCGCCGGCAGGCCGAATTTGACGCGCAGATCGACGACCGGGATCACCCGGCCGCGCAGATTGATGACCCCCTTGACGTACGCCGGCATCTGCGGGACGGGGGTGATCTTTTGCATGCGGATGATCTCCCGCACCTTGAGGACCGCAATGCCGTAGGCCTCGCGATCGAGTACCGTCGTGAGGTATTTTCCAGCCAGCCGGGCGGTCGCCCCGCCGGCAGAGGGGCTCGAACTCATGCCTCCCTTATCGGCCCAACCGGGGGGATCTTGAGCTCAAAGCCGGCCCAAGGCTTTCACCGTTCCAAAGAAGTCAGCCCGCAACGTGTCTGGAGCGGCGACGCCCTCGTCGCCGGATCCGATTCGAGCACGCGACCCGCCTTCGCCCCCCGGTGCGGGGCTACGGGGTGGCGAAATGCACCGGACGGGCCGAGCCGAAATATCGGCGAAGGCTGGCGGGGGCGTCGCGTCCCCATGAAACAACCCACCTACGCCGCGACGCTGTGGCTGTCGTCGATCGGCACGCCCGCGGCCCGGTAGGCCTGGATCTTGTTGCGGAGGGTCCGCAGGCTGATCCGCAGCAGACTGGCCGCCTGGGTCCGGTTGCCGTTGGTGCGGCGGAGGGCGGCGAGGATGTGCTGCTGCTCGAGCTCCTCCAGGGACGTGAACTCGCGCGCGGCTCCCTCGGCGGGTGCGGGCGCCGTATCGCGCGGCTCAGCTGCGGCGCCTTCCGGCGCCGCCGGGGCGGCGGTTTCCTCCGGCGCCGGCATGCCTGCGGGCCGCGGGATCTGGGGAAGGCCGAGTGCGGCCAGGGAGACCGGCCGGTTGTTTTCCGTCAGGATGACTGCGCGCTCGATCGTGTTCTGGAGTTCGCGGACGTTGCCGGGCCAGGGGTACGCCATCATCGCGTCGCGCGCGGCATCGGCGAAGCCCTGCGGATGGATTCCGTGTTTGCGGGAGAAGCGCTCGAGGAAGCGATCCGACAGCTCGGGGATGTCGCCCGCGCGCTCCCGGAGCGGCGGCACGTGCACCGGGAAGACGTTGAGGCGGTAATAGAGATCCTGCCGGAACGAGCCGGCCTGCACGAAATGCAGCAGATCGCGGTTGGAGGTGGCGAGGATGCGCACGTTGACCTTGATGGTCTTGTTGCCGCCGACCCGCTCAAACTGGCGCTCCTGCAGCACCCGCAGCAGCTTGGCCTGGAGGTTGAGCGGAATCTCGCTCACCTCGTCGAGCAGCAGGGTGCCGCGGTGGGCCAGCTCGAACCGGCCCTCGCGCCGGTCGCTGGCCCCGGTGAACGCGCCCTTCTCGTGGCCGAAGAATTCGCTCTCGATCAGGTTTTCGGAGACGGCGGCGCAATTCACCTGGACGTACGCTTCGTCCCGCCGGGGGCTCAGGCGGCAGATTTCGCGCGCCACCATCTCCTTGCCGACGCCGCTCTCGCCCGTGATGAGGATCGTGGCGTCCGTCGGCGCCACCCGGGCGATGATCTGGCGCAGGCGCTGCATCGGAGCGCTGCGCCCGATGATCTCGCTTTCGGCGCCGGCCTGCTCCCGCAGGTACCGGTTGACGTTGACGAGGCGCCGCGCGGTCTCGACCCGTCGGAGGAGGAGCTCGATGTTGGGCGGGCCGAACGGCTTCACCAGGTAGTCGAAGGCGCCCGCCCGCATGCAGGAGACCGCGCTCTCGATGCTCCCGTGGCCCGTGATCATGATGACCGGCGGCCGCTCCGGCAGCACGCTCAGGCGGTCGAGGAATTGCCCGCCGTTCCCGTCCGGCAGGCGGACGTCGCAGAAGATCAGGTCGAACGACTCGCGCCTTACCAGGGCCTCAGCCTCGGCGACGGTTGCTACAGCGGTCAGCGTGTAGGGCCGCAGGACGCGCGAAAACAGATCGCGAATCAGCGAATCGTCATCCAACACCAGGATTTTCTCGATCGGCATGGCTGGAAAAGGCCTCGGGCGTCGTTCCTCCACTGAGGCGACGCCGCAGAAGGTTGGCGTTAGCAGGCAGGTTTTCAATCAAAAGACAAGCGAGTCAGTTACAGCGGCGACGCCGGGCCGGCGCCGGTCCGTCCGATGAACTGCGCGATCTTTGTCACAACTTCATTGTGGTCATAGGGCTTGATCAAAAAGAGGGAAGGGATCACCGCCTTCTCCGCCTCCGATCCGCCCCGGAGGTATCCGCTCGCCACCACGAGCGGCACGGCCGGGGCGATGGCGCGCAGCTGCTTGCACAGCTCCCAGCCGTCCATGCCCGGCAATCCCACGTCGGTGAAGACCGCGCCGATCACCTCGGAGTGGCGCCGGTAGAGGCGCAGCCCCTCCTCGCCGTCGCGGGCCCACATCACGGAGATCCCGTGCTTCCGGAAGATCGCAGTCATGAGCGTGCCGATGTCCGGTTCATCCTCGACCATGAGAACGGTGCGCCGCTGCGCGGCGGCGTCGACCGGCCGGGCCATCGGCGGATTGCTGGCGCCGAGCGGTCGCACGGGGGCCTCGGCCGGCGGCACGGGGAGGAAGATGTTGACCCGCGTGCCGGCGCCGACGGCGCTGTCGATCTCGATGAAGCCGTGGTGCGAGCGGACGATGCCGTAGACCACGGCCATCCCGAGGCCCCGCCTCCGGGGGTTGGCGTCGCCGACGAAGAACGGCTCAAAGATGCGGGACTGGGTGATCCGGTCCATCCCGCGCCCGGTGTCGGCGACGGTCAGCTGGAGGAACGGGGCGGGCGCGCCCGGGTGGCCGCGGGGCAGGCGGTTGCTCAGGTCCGTGGTCACGGTCAGCGTGCCGCCCTGGGGGATCGCGTCGAGGGCGTTGGCGACGAGACAATCGAGGCATTGCTCGATGTGACCCGCGATGCCCAGGAGGTGCGGGTCGCGGGCCCGAAGGTCGCGGACCACGGTCACCGCCTCGGGCCACTGCCGGCCGTCCAGCAGCCGGTTGATGAGCTGGTGCAGGTCGAGGCGCTCCTTGTCGCCGCCGTGCTGCCCGGCAAAAAGCGCCACCTGCCGGACGATGCCCGTCCCGCGGCGGCTGGCCTCCATGATGATCTCGCCGATCTGGATGACCCGCTGCCGGTCGCTCGTGACGTCGCGGAGGAGGCTCGCGTGCCCCATGATGATCGCCAGCACGTTGTTGAACTCGTGCGCGAACCCGTCGGCGAGCGTCGCGAGGCCCTGGTATTGGTGCGATTGCTGGCGGCTCGCCTCCCGCAGCCGGTGATCCGTGCGGTCGGCGAGCGCGAGGACGACGGCTCCGGCGTCGGCGGTGAGGACCGTGACTTCAACAAAGAGCTCCGCCCCGTCAGCCGCGGGCCAGCGACATTCCCAAGTCGGGCTGCCGGCGGGCGCGCGGAGGTATTCCTCCAGCTGGAGGACCGCCTCGGGCGGCGCGACGGCTTCAAAACGCTCGCCCTCCAGCGCGGACCCGGCGGGCCGGCCCAGCATGCGGGCGAGCGCCGGATTGGCGCGGAGAATGCGCCGCTCCGGGGAGAGGTGGCAGAGGCCGATCGGCAGCGCGTGCAGCAGGCGCCAGGGTGTCAGTTCGATTTCCGGCAAGGGAGTGTCTCCCGGCGGCACGTTGGCGCCGGGTGGCGGGTGGGGGGGCATGACGGGGACAGAACGGCGGGCAGAGTCTCATCGGCCCGATTTGATTCTTTTTTAGCGAAATCGGAGGTCCCGGCGGAAATTCGGGCGACACCGGCTAAAGCGCGGGGAGGACGAGCCGATTATCACAGAAACCTCTGCGCCCGAGCGCTCCGACCATGTCCGTCCGCCTCCTTTCCCTGCTCAACGTCGCCGAAAACGCCATCCTGGCCAGCGCCTCGCTCACCGACGGCCAGCGCCTGGAGGCCTCCCGGATCGTCGACTATCAGAAGGGCCTGGCCCGGATGAACCTGCGCGTGCGCGGCCTCAACGGCCCGGAAGAGCGCGGGTACATCCAGCTGCAACAGTTCACCTTTTCGGACGGCCGGACCTGCATCAAGGCCTTCCTCGCGTGGACTCCGTCGGATCGCCAGGTCACCCTCGATATCTTCGGGTCGACCGGCACCAGTTGGGACGCAGAGGCGAACCGCGTGGCGGAAGCCTGGCTCGACGGGATGACCGTCGACGAGGGCAACGCCTCGATGGCCGCGGCGGGCTGATTCCGCCTCAGGCGGATTCGCGGAGGGCGGCGGACGTGCCGGCCGGAGGGCCGTAGGCCTTTTTCATTCCGGTAAGGCGTCCGGATGCGGCCTCCACCGCCGCCATGCGCCCGGCGAGGCGGCGCCGATGGGTTTCGATGTGGGTGAGAATCCCGGCGTGCTGCCGCCGCAGGATCTCGAGGCGGGGCGCCAAGCGCTCTTTCTGCGGCGCGGAGATGCTGCCGTCGGCGAACAGCTCGCCCAGGTTCCGCAGCAACGGCTCGGCGCGGTCCTGCACCGCGCGCACGTCCTGCCAGTCGCCCCGGGTGGCCGCGAAGCACTCCTCCTCCACGAGGGTCTCGGCGGCCACGAGCAGGCGCACGCACCGTTCGGGAGAGGATTCCATCAGGCCACGACCTGGTAGCCGTGCGGGGCCGTCGCGTCGTTGCCGCCGTTGCGCAGCATCTCGGCCCAGGCGTCGCGCAGCTCCTTCAGGAGGCGTTCCACCTCGATGACCGGCGTCAGATCCTTCCGGATGTTGGCCTCCCGCAGGCGGCGGTTGAAGTAGTCGTACAGCTGGTCGAGCGTCACGGCGAGCTGGCCGCCCGCCTCCCGGTTGAGCCCGCCCTGCAGTTCCGAGACGATGTTCTGCGCCTTCAGAATGTTGGCGTTGATGGTCTCGATGCGCCGCGGATCGCGCACGTCCGTCTCCATCGCGGCGTGCGCCAGCGCGAGGAAGCGCAGGGCGCCGTCGTAGAGCATCAGGACGAGCTGGCCGGGGCTGGCGGTCAGGACGGACTGGGTCTGGTACGTGCGGGCGTAGCTTCCGGCGACCATCGGGATCAGGCGTTCGGGTCGTCAGCGGGATCGGGCGAGGCGACAATCCGGCGGCTGATGTTCAGCAGAACGTCAGCCGGGGGGTAGTTCGGATCGGCGGCGAGGGCGCGGCCGCGCGCGACGACCTCCGGTCGAATCTCGGGCTGGTCGTGGAGGGCGGCGCTGAGCACCGAGGCGCCAGAGGTGGCCAGCCGGTCGGGCCGGGCGGACGCCTTGGCGGGGGTGGTGGAAGCCGCTGCTAATATCGCTTTTGCCTGGGCCGTCGGATCGAATCTGGGCGAGGAAGAGATCATGGAGGGCTGGTTGGGAACGGTCAGCCCGGTCTTCACGCTGGGAACGCCGTTTTGTTCGGGAATTATCATCGACGCGGAGGCGGCAAACTTGAGGGAATAAAGGGTCAAAAAAGCTAGCGGGGCGGAAGGGTCGCGAACGCGGTCGCGGCGACGTAATCGCCGAACCGGGCAGGGGATTGCAGAACCGTGTAGCTCAGGTCGCCTCCGTCCGCCGAGGGGTTGCGCCGCCGGTCGTGCCGGCGCGCGCCGTTCGCGATGGACGGCTCGCCGGCGGAGAACAGCTGGTCGAAGCTCCAGAGGATGCTGCCCCGGGGAAGGGCGACCAGCTTGGCCCGGAAACCGATCGTCAGCGGCGGATAGGCGGACAGGCTGGTGACGTCGACGAACATGACCGCATCGGCGTCGAACTGACGCGTCACCACCTCAAGGAGGTTCGCGGGGAGCAGGTCGGAGGAGAGGAAGCGGGCCTGGCCGCACGACCGGAACAAGGCCGCGGCGTCGATCGTGACGACCTCGAAGCGCGCCTGCTGCTGCAGCTCGGACGCCATGATCAGGTCGAGGGACGCGAGGGTTTCGACCGGAACCCCGGGGGCTCCGCCGGTGGGCAGGAGGACGACCCGGCGCAACGTCGCCGGCAGTTGCGCCACGCCGGTGTAGTTGCGCGGCGCAAAGAAGGGTCCGCGCACCGAGGGATCGGTGGGATTCCCGACATTGTTGCATCCGCCGGCGAACAGGAGGAGGGCGGCCAGGGCGAAGCCGGCGCGAATGGCGGCACCCGGCGCCGGGAGAAGAGTGGGGGGAGTCATCAGCCGTTCGAGGAGTTCTGCTGTTTGAGCATCCGGGTCAGGTAGTCCATCTGGGTCTGGGCGGTGTTCTGCGCATCCTGCATGGCTTGAAACGCCGCGGTCAGCTGGGCGCGCTCGCGGTCGAGCTGGGTCTGGAGCGCGGCGATCTGCTGCTCGATCCGGTTGTTCTGGCTGTTGAGCGTGCCGGACGACACGGCGATGGGGCCGGAAAGACCGAGGACCTGGTTCAGGTTCGCGTTGACGGCGGCGGCGAACCCGGTCGAGGCGGTGTTGAAGAACGCCGCGGCATCGCTCGTCTTGTTCGTCAGCGCCGCGGAGAGCTTGCTGCTGTCAATGATGGACAGCGTGCCGGCGGAATTGAACCCGATGCCCAGGTTGTCGAGGCTCTTGATGCTCCCGGTCAGGGAGGAAATCTGGCCAAAGACCCGGCTGCGCAGGCTGCTGGACCAGTTCTGGATGTCGTGGTTGTCCGAGAGGATCGACGTCGAGACCTTGCCGGAGGTCGGGTCGACGCTGATCTGGGTCTGGGACTGGATCTCGCTCTGGACGGTGTTGTACTGGTCGATGAAGGCCTTGATCGCCGTCGTCATGGCGGCGGTGTCCGCGGCCACGGTGATGGTCTGGGTGCCGGCGGCGGCCGCCTGCACGGTCAGGCCCGCGACGCCGAACGTCGCCCCGTCGAGGCTGTTGGTGGCGCTGGTCAGCGTCGGGCCGCCGTTGACGGAGAACTGGGCGTTCACGCCGTGGACCAGCGTCGCGCCGGCGGTGAGCCCGAGGGCTCCCAGCAGGCCGCCCGCGGATTCGTCCACGCCCACGCCGATATCGCCGGTGATCGTGTTGGTCAGGAGCACGCGGTCGCCGGCCGAGTCGAAGCTCGCGGTGACGCCGGCGTCCGCGGCGTTGATCCGCGCCAGGACCGTGGCGAGCGAGTCCGTGTTGACGTTGTAGCTGATGGTGACGCCGTTGATGGCGAAGGAGCCGTTGCCCGACGCGTCCACCGCGGTGATGGCCGTCTTCAGGCGCGCGCTGGCGAGCGGGGCGTTGAGGGCGACCGAGCCGAGGGAGGACGAACTGGTGACGCTGGCCGTGCCGTTGTTCGCGAGCCGCATCGCGGTCAGGAAATTGCTCGAGTCCTTGGTCGATCCGAGCACGACTTCGCCGCTGCCGGAGAGCGTGATCGTGTCGGTGACCGCATCGTACGCGGCGGTCACCGCGCCGCCGGTGGCGGCGGAGATCTTGTCGAAGACCTCCTGGAGGGAATCGGTCAGGGCGACGGTCACGATCTTGCCGTTGACGGTGAAAGTGCCGGCGGTGACGGCGGTGGCGGTGGGCAGGGCGGCGAGGGTGAGGCCGGAGACGTCGCCGGTTGGTGCGAGGGGGGAGGCGATGTCCGCCGCGCCGGCGAGTTGGGCGGCGGTGGCCAGGTTCTGGACGTTGATCGTATAGGTGCCGTTGGCGGTGCTGTCGGCGGCGCTGACGGTCCAGCCGGTGCCGCTCGCGGTCGTGGTGCGGTGGGCGAAGAGGGAGGAATCGGAGAGCGCCCGGACGCTGTCCTGCAGCGTCGTGATGTCAGCCTCGAGCTGCGCCAGG
>JBAIXJ010000683.1:0-6623 GCA_037916645.1 Opitutales bacterium
GGCCACGTTCCGCGAATTCATGCTGCCGTACTGCGGCGCCCGCCGGCGCGTGCCGTCCGCTTGTCCTCGCACCCCGACCCAAGCGGACGAGCAGGGCGGCAACGCAACCTGACCCGCCTTAGTTCTGCAACGGGTGCTCGGCGCGCGCGGCAAATTCGTTTTGCAGCCGCTGAACCGAGTCATCCGTCTTCAGAAACTTGATCAGCTCCGCAACCTGGTCCGACCAGCTCAGGAGCAGAAGCCCCCCCAGCCGCTGGTTCGGCCCCGTCCCGTCGCTCCGGTAATGGTTCGGGTGCTGGGCGTACCACCAGATGCCCGTGTAGCCGAACGGCAGCTTCTCGAGCCGCTTCTGGTCCAGTCCCGATTCGTTGTTGATCGCCGGAAGATCGACGAGATCGGGCCTGATCACGGTCATCATCGAGGTTTCCTCCTCGCCGGCGTGCCCGTCGAGTTTGGCCTTTCGGAGCGACTCAATCTCCTTGTCGTATTGGGAATTCGGCCCCGGCTCAAAAAGCACAACGACATAATCTTTGGCCGAAGCGAGCTGGGCCTGACAGAAATACCGCAGGAAATTCGTGCTGCCGCCGTGGCCGTTCACCAGGACGATCTTCTTGAGTCCGTTTCTCGACAGCTCCGCGCAGGTTTCCTCCAGCATCTTCCAAATCAGTTCCTGGCTGTAGGCAATCGCCCCCGGCTGATGGCGGGCTTCGAAGATCTGGCCCGCGAAATAGGGCGGATAGACCACCGCATATTCCTTCTTCGCCGCCGCGACCGCAGCCTCCCGCGCTTCGAACAGATCGGTGCCGAGGGGCAGATGCGGACCATGTTTCTCGATTATCCCCAGGGGGATGACGCAGACACCGTTCGCCCGACTCACCGCCTTGGCGAACTGCGGAGAAGTCAATTCTTCCATCTGCACCGGCAGGCTCGTCCGGCCATCCTGCTGTCCGGTGAGGATCGCCGCCATGCCAAGCACCACCGGTAATCCTAGGATCAGTCTTTTCATTCGGCCCTTCTTTCCCTGCGTCCAAGTCGGTCCCCTGGAGCGCAGCCAGAAGCTTCGGAGCTGGGGTTTTGTTGCGTTGGGCAGCGTCCCCGTGATACGCGATCCGGTCAAACGCAATCATGAACGATACCGATCAGACAGCCATGAATCCCAGAGCGTGGTCCGCCTTGGCGCTGGTTCTTGCCTGCGCGGGTCCCTCGCTCGGCGCCGACGCGCCGTGGCGGCCCTTCTCGCCCGACAGCCCGTGGAACCAGCGCATCGCGCCCGACGCGGCCGCCGACCCGGCCTCAGCAGCGCTGATCGCCGACTTCGCCTCCCGCGGCCCGCTGCATATCAACATCAAGGACTGGTCGATCCCGGTCTACTTCGTCGATGCCGACCGCACGCCCCGCCACGACGTGGCCGACTCGCGTCCCGGCGTCTACGGCAAGGGTTTCGAGTTTCCGCGGCACATCCCGATCCCGGACGGCGCGATCGCCTCGCCTCCGGCGGCGGATGGCGACAATCATCTCTGCATCATCGATCGCACCCAGCACCTGGAATGGGACCTGTGGCTGGCGAAGCAGGATGCGGCCGGGAAATGGAGCACCGGGCTGGGCGCGGTCGTGGATCTCGGCGGCACCGGCGTCAGCGCGCCTTGGTTCGCCGTGGCGCGGGAATTGGACGCCCATCGCTCGCGGGCCAGCGGCTTCCCCCTCGTCGCCGGCCTGATGCTGCCGGAGGAGATCAAGGCGGGCCGCATTGACCATGCCCTGGTGTTTGCCTACGACCACTGCCGCACCGGATTCTTCGTGCCGCCCGCGAGCACGGCTCAGGTAACGGTCCCGGGCACCACGTTCAGGTTTGGCATCCCGATGGGCGGGCGAATCCAGCTCGACCCGGCCTGGGACATCGAACACTCCGGGCTGTCGGCGGCGGGCAAGATCATCGCCCGGGCGCTCCAGGAATACGGCGCCTACTGCGGCGACTATGCCGGCGGCAACGTGATCTACGCCGACAACTCGCCGGCCGCGCTGCGGGAATGGGAGGGCGTGCTGCGGCCTGAGGAGCTGGAGGCGGTCTTCACCCCCGCCATGATCCGCGCGCACTTCCGGGTGCTGGACATGGGCGACGTTCTGCCCGGACAAAACTGCGAGGTCCCGCCGCCCTACCTGATGGACTTCCGCTTCCCCGGGGCGGCCGCCACCGTGCAGACCGATTATCTCAACCGGACCATCAGTGTGATCGTGCCGCCGGCCGCCGCCGCGGACCGGCTCGTCGCGGAATTCACCGTGATTCGTCCCGGCACGCGGGTCTGGGTCGGTGACATCGAGCAGACGAGCGGGCGCACGGCCGGCGATTTCTCGAAGCCGGTCGTCTACCGTCTGGTCGCGCCCGACGGCGCGACGGCGGAATTCACCGTCACCGTGCGGCACGGGAAGTAGCGCGGGGCACCGCCGCGGCGCGGCGCAGGCTTGCGTTCGCCCGCCGATCCCGCCTCCCTGTTCCGGCTCATGAAGATCAGCCTCTACGGGCTCGCCGGGATTCCCCCCGGCCGGCACAATGTCAAGGACCCGCGCCTCGACCAGGTTCACGCCTTGGTGGAGGCCAAAAAAAAGGCCTACGCCCAGGTCGACGTGGCCGGAGAAGACGAAGCCCTGACCGCGGACGCGATCGTGGTCTCCGCGTCGAGCCGCCTCGAGGTGATCCTCCGCGACCTCGAGTTCGCCGAGACGCGGCTCGACCGCGATCCGCCGGAGCCCGAACGGACCGCGCTGCAGAAGATCAAGGCGAGCCTGGAGCGGGAGCAACTCGCGTCCGCCGCCGGCCTCGACCCCGCGGAGGCCCAGGCCGTGGCGGCGCTGCCCTTGCTGACGCTGAAGCCGATCGTCGTGGCGGCGGAGCCGGACTTGGCGGCGTTCGACCAGTTCCTCGTCCGCGTGCTGGCCGAGTCCGGATACTGCTGTTTCCTCACCGTCGGGGGTCCGGAAAACCGCGCCTGGGTCATCCGACAGGGCGCGACGGCGCCCGAGGCCGCGGGCGCCATCCACACCGATCTCCAAAAGGGGTTCATCCGCGCCGAAGTCATCGGGTTCGAGGACCTCGTGGCCGCCGGCGGCGAAACCCAGGCAAAGCGGGCCAACAAACTGCGCCTGGAGAACAAGTCCTACGTCGTCCGGGACTACGACGTGGTGAACTTCCGCTTCACCAAGTAGGCGCCGCGGGCGGCCTCGGCCGGCCGGGGAGGCCCGTGGAAGCGCGGGGTTGAAAAAACCATGGAACCAAACCAGTTTCCAACCACTCCATCGGGCCGCCCGATGCCTCGCCCCATGCCCCCGCCTCCCCGCCAGGATCTCCAGGCCTCCGTGCTGCGCGACCACTGGCAGTTCTTCGCTGCTTTTCTGCGCCGGCCCTGGACGATCGGCGCCCTGGCGCCGAGCTCCGCCTGCCTCGCGCGCCTGGTGCTGCGCCGCTGTCCCTTGCGCCGGGCCCGGGCGGTCGTGGAACTCGGTCCCGGGACCGGCGCGATCACCCGGTTCATCCTGCAGCGGATCGGGCCGGAGACGACGTTCATCGCCCTCGAGCTGGACCCCGGCCACGTGGAGCGGCTGCGGGAGCGTTACCGCGGGGTGAAGGTATGCCACGAGACCGCGGAAAACCTCGGCCCCGTCCTGGCCCGGAACGGTTTCGAGACGGCGGACTGCATCGTCAGTGGACTGCCCTTCGGCAACATGGGGCGGAAGACCCAGGACCGAATCGTGCAACAGGTGCGGGCGCATCTGAGGCCGGGGGGGCGGTTCTGCGGCTTCGGCTACCTGCACGCGTCGTGGTACCCGTCATCCCGCGCCTTTCGCGAGATGCTGGCGGCGAATTTCGACCAGGTCCACATCAGCCGGATCGTCTGGCGGAACCTGCCGCCGGCGTTCGCCTATTCCTGCGTCTAGACCGGGCGCGTCCGTTCTCGAGGCCTTCGGGCTCCCGAAACGGGACGACGGCCGCGCTCATGTGGCCCCCCCGGTCACTCCCTCGGCCACGCCCTGCACGGGCCAGATCGTCGTTCCCGCGTCCGCCCAAAGAGGCCGTCCAAATTCCTTTCTGCCATCAACCCTTTGTCACGTATTACGTGACAAACTGCCGTGCCACTCGAGGACCGCGCCATTGCCATGCCTGGCAAACCGGCCCAGCGTACACGTACCCCCTATGTACGAACCCTTCCATATCCCGCCGCAAATGCAGCTTCCCGCGGAGCTGTCGCTTGCCCTTTTCGAAGCCGCGGCTGCGGCCGCCCGCGCCACCGCCCGCGCCGGCCGCGGATTGCTGCCGCCGCCCAGACGCCGTCCCGTCGGCGAAACGTTGCGGCCCGGACCAGGCACCCCGCTCTGGAATGAGCTGCGCCGGCAGGCCATACCGTTCCTCCGGCGGCGAGGCCAGAAAGTCGGCCTTGCGCGAATCCTCGGTCTGCCCCGCCAGCGGGTGCACGATTGCCTCAAGGTTAACGCTGCATGCTTCGACGCCGAGCGTACGCTGATGCTCCTTTGCTGGGTCGCCAGGCGTCAGCAGGGCCGGGATCTCCTGAACTGACCGCCCGCCGCCGCAGTCCACCGCCACGATGAATCTCGGCGGCGGCAACGGGAGTTTGTAACGTAATACGTTACAAACGGCACGTGCGCCCTTCGGGTCTGAGGTTCTATTTTTATCACGAGATGGGCAACACGCTCATCGGAGATCCTCAGGAGGTTCATGAGGCTTTGTCACGTAATACGTGACAAAGCCCGCGCGCGCACCCGCGGTGGGTAGCGGGCGGCGTCGGCGGTCGCCCCGGACGCACTAGGGCCGGCGAACAGGATCACAACACCAAGGCCCAACCAGCCCCCCACGAAGCCCGGTCGCAGGCGATCGGTCTTCAACCCGCGACGCGGCAGGGGAGCAGCACGGCGTCCTGCATGCCGTGGATGATCTTCTTGTCCGGCGGACAAAAGGTCGCCAGCGCGCCGGCGAGGCGGGTCCGGCCCTCCACTACGAAGTAGTACGGACACAGCCGCAGGCGTCCGTCCGCCTTCGCCAAGGCGGCGGCGGACGAGGCCTCTGCCGTCGCGGGACGGTAGATCGGATGGTTCACCCGACGCGGCTTCCGGTATTCCTGCAGCACGTGCAGGTTCTCCGGCGCCAGGGCCAGGGCGTGATCGATTCCCGCCTGCCATTCCTCGCGCGAGCAGTCGCTGCCCAGCACGACGCTCCGCGCCCCCCAGGCCGTCTCGTGAAAACCGCTGATCTTGATGATGAGGTCGCGCTCCTTCTGTGAAGCCTGGGCCAGCTGCTGCCAGTCCGCCAATGCGCGGCCCCCCACCCGGGGCCCGTCCAGCACCGCGCCGGGCGGGAGCGGCACGGGATCCATCACCCACGACATGGGGATGAGCTGCCGGAGCAGCTTCAAGGCGCGTCCGCTGAGGTTCTCCGCCCAGAAATCCTGCAGCCGGTGGTGATGGAACAGGGCGAGGGTCAGTTTCTCCTCCTGAAAGGGGCGCATCGGGGGGGCGACGACCACCTCGCCGTTGGCCCAGGCCTCGAAGAAGTACGGCGCGGTCGAAAGGTGGCCGAGGTCGAAGAGCTCGAAGAAGCGGTACAGCACGTCGATCTTCTCGGGTGTGCCCTCAACATCGAAAAAGAGCCCGCCGCCGAGCGGGAACACCTCCTCCGGCCGCAGGCAGAAGACCCGGCGCCCCACCTTCTGCAGCTGGGAGGCCAGCCAGCGCATCTCCGGACGGTAGGTGGCCGCCTCGTCGCTCACCACGAGGGCCACCAGCGGCGACCGGTTCGCCGGCACCAGCGCGGCGAGCGACTGGTAGAACCCCTCGATCATCGCGTCGCCGGCACCGAGAACGGGTTCGGGGTTCGGGGTTCTGGGTTCAGGGCTCGGTTCGGCATTTCTTGATACCTGCTCCTTGGTACCTGTTACTTGGTCCCCGTACAACCGGTTGAGGAAGGCGGTCAGCCCGATGCCGCCGGGCACCGAGTCGAGCTCCGTCAGCGCAAAGCCCTCGTCGGTGAGCAGCAGGTCCGGCCGCAGGACCGTGGGGAAAGCCCCGCGCAGGCGGGCGTCGCGGGCATGCTGGATCAGGGCCGCCGGCTTGCCGCGATCGAGGTACTCGGCGGCCCACGGCGCCAGGAGCGGCTTGTTGCGCAGCAGGTTCTTCCCGGCGACCGACCGCAGGTAGAGCGCCTCCAGCGCCTGGTGAAACTCGAGGCAGGCGGCCCCGATCTGCTCCAGCTGCGCGACCTGCTCGCGGGTCAGGGGCCAGGCCGCGGGCGACAGCTGCCACGTCTTCGCCTCAAACAGCGGCTGGGCGGCCAAGGCGGCCTTGATGGTTTCGTACGGGAGCATGCGGTCGAGGGCAGAAGACAGAGGTCAGAGGTCAGAGGTCAGAAGACAGAGGCCAGAGAACGGCGGCGGCCAAGCGCCCGGTGCATGCCTTGCCGACTGCTGACTTCTGATCTCTGCCCTCCTCATCTACTCCTCCATCTGGATCTCCTTGTTGCGATGGCGCGGCTGGCCGGCGCGCAGCCAGGCGTAGATGAACCGGTCGAGGTCGCCGTCCAGCACGCCCTGGGTGTCGCTCGTGCTGAGGCCGGTGCGCAG
>JBAIXJ010000684.1:0-2776 GCA_037916645.1 Opitutales bacterium
AGGCGGGCGATGACCTGCTCCGAGGACGCCTTCCGCTCCGCGAGCGGCTTCAGCCCGAGGAACAGGTGGCCGGAGTTGCCGCCCCAGTGCCCGCCGCCCGCGATGCCCACGGCGACGTTCACCGCGGGGTCGCGCTGGACGATGCCGAGGAACTGGCGGAGCTTCTGGGACATGCTCTGGAACGAGATCGTCTGGTCGGCCACGACGAAGCCGAACATCCGCCCGGTGTCCTGCTCGGGGAAGAAGCCCTTGGGCACGATCTTGAACAGCCAGATGTTCAGCCCGACGGTGCCGGCGAGGATCAGCATCATCAGCGCCCCGTGGCGGAGCGCCCAGGCGAGCGTGTGCTCGTAGGTCGAGCGCAGGTCCTCGAACAGGTGCTCGCTCCAGCGGTAGAGCCGGCCGTGCCGCGCCTCGCGGCGCCGGCCGAGGATGAGCGAGCACATCATCGGCGTCGCCGTCAGCGAGACGAACAGCGAGATCAGGATCGCGATCGACAGCGTGACCGCGAACTCCCGGAACAGCCGGCCGACGATGCCGCCCATGAGCAGGATCGGGATGAACACCGCGACCAGCGAGAGGCTCATCGACAGCACCGTGAAGCCCACCTCCCGCGCGCCCTGGAGCGCCGCCTGGAACCGCGGCATGCCGGCCTCGAGGTGGCGGGTCACGTTCTCCATCACCACGATCGCGTCGTCGACCACGAAGCCGGTCGCGACGGTGAGCGCCATGAGTGACAGGTTGTCGAGGCTGAAGCCGGCGAGGTACATCACGGCGAACGTGCCGATCAACGAGACCGGCACCGCCACCGACGGGATCATGGTGGCGCGCCAGTCGCGCAGGAAGAAGAACACCACCAGCACAACCAGGATCACCGCGATTGCCAGGGTCAGCTCCACCACGTGCAGCGACTCCCGGATGGTGATGCTGCGGTCGATCACGAAATCGAGCTGGGCCGCCGCCGGGAGCGCCGCGCGCAGCTGCGGCAGCAGCGCCTTCACCCGCTCCACCGTGTCGATGATGTTGGCGCCCGGCTGGCGCGACACGACCACGACCACGGCCGGCTTGCCCTGGGAATAGCCGGCGTTGCGGACGTCCTCGACCGAGTCGGTCACGGCGGCGACGTCCTGCAGGCGGATCGGGGCGCCGTGGCGGTAGGCGACGATGAGCGGCTGGTAATCCTTGGCCGTGATCGCCTGGTCGTTGCTGGCGATCTCCCAGCGCAGGCGGTCGCTCTCGACGGCGCCCTTCGGGCTGTGGGCGTTGGCGGCGGAGAGCGCGGCGCGCACGTCCTCCAGCCCGACCCCGTAGCGGAACAGCGCGGTGGGATTGAGGTCGACGCGCACCGCGGGCAGCGAGCTGCCGCCCACCTCCACGTCACCGACGCCGGCCACCTGCGACAGCTTCTGCTGGATCATGGTCGAGGCGACGTCGTAGAGCTGGCCCTGGCCGAGCGTCGCGGAGCTGAGCGTCAGGACGGCGATCGGCTCGTCGGCCGGGTTGACCTTGCGGTAGGTCGGATTGCTGCGCAGCGCGACCGGCAGGTCCGCCCGCGCGGCGTTGATCGCCGCCTGCACGTCGCGGGCGGCGCCGTCGATGTCGCGGCTGAGCCCGAATTGCAGCACGATCTGCGTGTTGCCGGTCGAGCTGGTCGACGTCATCTCGGTCACGTCGGCGATCGTGCCCAGGTGGCGCTCCAGCGGCGTGGCCACGGCGGACGCCATCGTCTCCGGGCTGGCGCCGGGCATGCCGGCCGAGACCACGATGGTGGGAAAATCCACCTGCGGCAGCGGCGAGATCGGCAGGTGGAAGTAGGCCATGAGTCCCGCCAGCGCGATGCCGATCGTGATCAGCGTCGTGCCCACCGGGCGGCGGATGAAGGGCTCCGAGATGTTCATGTGGCCGGCTCCTCCGCCGCCACCGGCGCCGCGGCCGGGCCGCGCAGCCGCTGCGCCACCCGGTCAAACGCCAGGTAGATCACCGGCGTCGTGAACAGCGTGAGCAGCTGGCTGACGATCAGGCCGCCGACGATGGTCAGGCCGAGCGGGTGGCGCAGCTCCGAGCCGGTACCCCAGCCCACCATCAGCGGCACCGCGCTGAGCAGGGCCGACATGGTCGTCATCAGGATCGGCCGGAACCGAAGCAGGCACGCCTGGAAGATCGCGTCCTCCGGCTTCATCCCCTCGTTCCGCTCGGCGTCGAGGGCGAAGTCGATCATCATGATCGCGTTCTTCTTCACGATGCCGATGAGCAGGATGATGCCGATGATGCCGATCACGCCGAGGTCGCTGCCGGCCAGCATCAGCGCCCACAGTGCGCCGATGCCCGCGGAGGGCAGCGTCGACAGGATCGTCACCGGGTGGATGAAGCTCTCGTAGAGGACGCCGAGGACGATGTAGACGGCGAGCACGGCCGCCAGGATCAGGAAGAGCTCGTTCGACAGGGACGCCTCGAACGCCGAGGCGGCGCCCTGGAAGCTGGTCAGGATGCTCGGCGGCAGTCCGATCTGCGCCTCCACCGCGCGCACGGCCCGCACCGCCGCGCCGAGTGAGCCGCCGGCGGGCAGGTTGAACGACACCGTGTTGGCCGGGAACTGGCCGAGGTGGTTGATCAGCAGCGACGCCGTCCGCACCTCGATCTGCGCGATCGCCGACAGCGGCACCTGGCCGCCCGCCGCCGACGGCAGGTAGATCCGGCCCAGCGAATCGGGCGAACGCTGCATCGCCGGGTCGGCCTCCATGATCACCCGGTACTGGTTGGACTGGGTGAAGATCGT
>JBAIXJ010000685.1:0-1648 GCA_037916645.1 Opitutales bacterium
CGGACGCAGTGGCTCCCGATATAACCCGCCCCGCCGACAACGAGTACATTCATGCCGTGAGACTTGTATTGATTTTCCCGGAGCGATGGCTAGGCAAAACTCTCGGGGACGCTCGAAATCGCGTCCGTCCAGCCTTCTTTTTGCAGCGATGAAGCCAACCCGCGTCGTCATAACCGGTCTGGGCCTCACGGCCCCGAACGGCAACACGCTGCCCGATTACCGGCGCAATCTGCTGACCGGGGTGTCGGGCGTGGAACTGATCGAGGTGCGGTACATGGGCGCGCAGCCCGCCGGGGTCTGCCATTTCGATCCGCTCAAGTACCAAAAGAAAAAGGAGCTCCGGATCGGCACGCGCGCCGGCAGCATCAGCATCTACTGCGCCCGCGAGGCGCTCGCGGACAGCGGCGTGAACTGGGACGCCGCGGACAAGTCCCGGGCCGGGATCTACCTCGGCATCACCGAGCACGGCAATGTCGAGACCGAAAACGAGATCTACAACATCTCGCTCTTCAAGCACGACACCCGCTTCTGGTCCCACCACCACAACCCCCGCACCGTCGCCAACAACCCGGCCGGCGAGGTGTCGATGAACCTCGGCATCACCGGCCCGGCCTACACGCTCGGGGCCGCCTGCGCGGCGGGCAACCTCGGCGTCATCCACGCGGCGCAGATGCTGCGGCTGGGCGAGGTCGACCTGGCGTTCGCCGGGGGCGTGAGTGAAAGCATCCAGACCTTCGGCATCTTCGCCGCGTTCAAGAGCCAGGGCGCGCTGGCCTCGCACCCCGATCCGACCAAGGCCAGCCGGCCCTTCGACAAGAAGCGCAACGGCATCGTCGTGAGCGAGGGCGGCTGCATCTACACGCTGGAGCGGCTCGAGGACGCCGTGGCGCGGGGCGCGAAGATCTACGGCGAGGTCGCCGGCTACCACGTCAACTCCGACGCGACGGACACCGTCCTGCCGAATTCGATGCGCCAGGCCGAGTGTATTCGCCGGGCCATCGCCCACGCCGGCCTCGCGGCGGGCGACATCGACATCGTCAACACCCATGCCACGGCGACGCCGCAGGGCGACATCCAGGAGTGCGTGGCGATCAACGAGGTGTTCGCCGGCTGCGCCGACGTGCGGGTGAACAACACCAAGAGCTTCATCGGCCACGCCATGGGCGCGGCGGGCGCGCTGGAACTCGCGGGCAACCTGCCGGCGTTCAACGACCTGATGGTGCATCCGACCATCAACGTCGACGAACTCGACCCCCAGTGCGCCGTGCCGGGGCTGGTGCTGAACGAGGCGCAGCAGGCAAAACGGGTTGACGCGATTCTCAACAATTCCTTTGGTATGCTCGGAATCAATTCCACCCTCATCATCACCCGGTATCGCCCATGACCAAAGACGACTGCAAGAAGCTGGTGCTCGCCATCATCGCCGACATCGCGCCGGACGAAGACCTGAGCGACGTGAAGCCCGACGTGCGCCTGCGGGACCAGCTGCAGCTCGATTCCATGGACTTCCTGGACATCGTGATGGAGCTGCGGAAGCGGCACGGCATCGAGGTGCCGGAGGCGGACTACATGCAGCTCGCGACGCTCGACAGCTGCGCCGAGTACCTCACCCCGAAGTTCAACGCCCTGGCGGCGAAAGGGTAGGGGC
>JBAIXJ010000686.1:0-8680 GCA_037916645.1 Opitutales bacterium
GCTGAAACCCCGTTCCGCCGGGCCGCGTGCCCCGCCCCCTTTTCGAGTCACCCTCCAACCTGAATTCACCCCCATCCCGATATGATCACATCGCAACTGCCTCTGGCCTTCACCGTGCTCATGAACAAGACCTTCCTGGAGCTGTTCCAGGCGGGCGGTCCCGTCATGTGGCCGGTCCTGTTGGTCATGTTCCTCGCCCTGACCGTCACCGTCGAACGCGTCCTCTTCATGATCCGCGAGAGCGCGAACCGTGATCACGAGATGGTGGAAAAGATCCTGGAGAAGGTCGAAGGTCGCGACGTGGAAGGCGCGCTCGCCCTCGGCCAGAAAAGCAAGGACTTCGTCGTTCGCGTGCTCGTGTACGCCCTGACGCAGAAGGACGCCTCCCTCTCGAACGCGTTCATCCGCGCCGCCAACCAGGAGCTCGCGCGGTTCTCGCAGGGACTGGCGACGCTTGACACCTGCATCACGGCCGCCCCCCTCCTCGGCCTGCTCGGCACGGTCACCGGCATGATGCGCACCTTCGGCTCGCTCGGCACCGGCGGCGACATCGCCTCCAAGGCCGGCACGATCACCGGCGGCGTGGCCGAGGCCCTGATCGCCACCGCCTGCGGTCTGTTCATCGCCGTCTGCACGCTGTTCCCCTTCAACATCCTCAACGCCCGGCTGGAAGAAGCCCGGCACGAGGTGGAGGATGCCTCCAACGCGCTCGAGCTGATCATCAAGAAGTCCGATACCACCGAAGCGGCCGCCCAGAAATAGCGGCTCGGCTCCGAGGTCACCCCCCGGCTCAACAATCAACCCATTCAACCCATGCACGGTGGTGGTGGTGGTGGACACAGCGAACGGAAGCGGGCCCGCATCGAGATCATCCCGCTCATCGATGTCATCTTCTTCCTGCTGGCCACGTTCGTCCTCTTCACGCTGTCGCTGAACCAGACCCGGGGCCACCCGGTCCTCCTGCCCACGGCCGAGACCAGCATTGGCCGCGACCCGACCGGTGCGGTCACCCTCACGGTCACGGCCGAGGGCACGATCTATTGGGACAAGGAACTGGTGACGCTCGACGAATTCCTGACGCGCCTCCAGCAGTATCGGATCACGGAGGGGCAGGACGCGCGCATTCTGATCAATGGCGATGAGCGGACGCTCTTTGCGCAGATCACCTACGTGGTCGACCAGGTGCGCATCGCCGGCATACCCAAGATCTACATCGAGACCCGGGTCGCCCAGCCCGGCAAGTGACCGCGCGCGAATCCCTAAGAAACCAGCCAGATCCCCGTTATACCTGTAGCAGCGAACTCGGCGACACCTGATCCTCATGGAAGGCACCCGCATCCAACTCCGTTCGCGCAAGAAGGCGCGCATCGAGATCATCCCGCTGATCGACGTCATCTTCTTTCTGCTCGCGACGTTCGTGCTCTTCACCATTTCCCTCAACCGGATCCAATCGGTGCCGGTCGATCTGCCGGTATCGTCCAACGCGCCGGCTCCCCCGACGCCGCCCAAGGACATGGTGACGATCCAGGTGTCCGACCAGGGCAATCTCTATTGGAACCGCGAGCTGTTTGACATCGACGAGCTGCCCGGCCGTTTGGAGCAGTTCAAGAAGAACGCGGAGGACCCGCGCATCCTGGTCTCCGGCGACGATCGGGCCAAGTGGGGCATCACGGTCCAGGTGCTCGACAAGATCCGCAAGGTCGGAGTGGAAAAAGTCTCCATGGAGACCCGCACGCGGCCGACCGGTCGTTGACCCGAAGGCACCATCCTCCCTCTGACTTCCAACCCCTGAATTTCATCCTCATGCGGAGAGACCTCATCATAGGCATGGTCGTGTCGGCGTCGGTGATCTCGACGCTTCTCTTCGGCTTCAACAAGCCGTCGGTCGTCAAGAAGGTGGTTACCCACGAGGAGGAGACGATCCAGCTCGCGATGCCGGAGCTGCCGCCGGAGCCGCCCGAGAAATCGCAGGAAGACCAGCCTCAGGATGAGGACGCCCCGCAGGTGGCCTTTGCCCCGCCGACGCTGGTGGACATTCCCAACGTGGTGCCGAATGCGACCTTCGTGCAGCAGGTCGAGCCGCCGCCGCCGCCGGGCATGGAGCAGGCCAAGGGTGTCGTCACGATCCCGCCGACCCGTCCGACGGGCTTCGGCCGCGGCCTCGGCCAGATCTTCGACATTTCCCAGCTGGACCAGATTCCCGTGGCCCAGTCCCAGATGCCGCCGAACTACCCCTACGAAATGCGCCGGGCCGGCATCACGGGTGAGGTCAATGTCGGTTTCATCGTCGACATCAACGGCGTGGTGCGCGACGCGTACGTGATCAGCTCCACCCACCGCGAGTTCGAGGCGCCGGCCGTGCAGGCGGTCAGCAAGTGGAAGTTCCGGCCCGGACGCCGCGGCGGACGCGCGGTCAACACCCGCATGTCGGTGCCGATCGTTTTCAGCTTCAACGACTGAACCCTTCCCCTCCCCATGGCCTCGCTTCGGACCCGTTTCATCTGGAAGACGCTCCTGACCCTCGCCGCCGTGGGCGCCGGCCTCTGCCTGCGCGCCTGGGCGCAGGAGGAAAAGCAGCAGCCGCCCGAGCTCTCGCAGGACACGCAGGATGTCATCAACGAGAAGATCCGGCCGGCCAGCGAAGCCAAGCAATGGGACAAGGTCATCACGGAGATTGACGCGATCCTCGCCAAGGTCTCCGGGGAGAGCTACGACGCGGCGCTGATGTACAAGCTGAAGGCGCAGGGCTTCCTGAACCTCCCCAAGGCCGACTATCCGGGAGCCTTGGACGCCCTGAAGCGCAGTCTGGCCATCTCCGATCGCCATCACTTTTTCAATACGAAGGACACGCTGGAGACGGTGTATTACATCGCCCAGCTCAGCTATCAGGAGGGGGCGACCTCCAAGGATTCCAAAAAGCAGCTGGCATTCTTTGATGACGCCGAGGCGGCCCTGGAACGCTGGCTCAAGGGGATCGATCCCCATGCGATCACGCAGGACAACATCCAGTTCCTCGCCACGCTGTACTTCACGCTGGGCCAGGGCATTGAGATCAACGGCGTGCAGAAGGCCGATCCGGCGAAGCTCCAGACGGCCCTGACGTGGATCGACAAAGGCTTGCGCGCCGCGATCCATCCGCGCGACGTGTTCTACCAGCTGAAGATCGCCGCGCTGTTCCAGCTCAACCGCATGGAGGAGGGGTACCAGTTCCTGGAGTCGAGGCTCAAGGCAAAGCCCGACAGCAAGAGCTATTGGCAGCAGCTCGCCGCCACCTATCTCCAGCTCGCGGACGCGGCCGAGAAGAAGAAGGACAACCAGAACTACTTCACCTACACCGTGCGGGCGATCCTGACGATGGAGCGGGCGCAAAAACTCGGCTTCCTCAACACGCCGAAGGACAACTACCAGATCGTCGGCATGTATTTCAACATCAACCAATTTGACCGCGCCTGCGAACTGCTCGACGCCGGCCTCCGGAACGGCCAGATCGAATCCACGGAACAGAACTGGCAGCTGCTCGCCTACTCCTACCAGCAGCTCCACAAGGACAAGCAGGCCATCCAAACGCTGGTCGATGCGACGAAGGTGTTCCCGAAGACCGGGCAGCTCGAATACCAGATCGCCCAGACCTATTTCGGCATCAACGACGAGAAGAGCGCCTTTGAGCACATCAAGGCGTGCATCGCCCACGGCGGCACCGAAAAACCGCAGGTGGCGTGGCTCTTCTATGCGTACCTGGGCCTGGACCTCAAGAAATACGACGAGGCCCTGAAGGCTGCCCATGAGGCCGAGAAATATCCAGAGGCTGAGAAAGAGGCCAAGAAGATGGCGGACGCCATCACGGCCCAGATGCAGGACGAAGCCAATCGCAAGAGCGCCCTTTAGGTTCCCCAACCCCATCTCCTGAACCATTTGTCATGAACAAAGTCTACCTCCTTGGCCCACTCGCCGGACTGCTGGTGTTCGGCGCCATCTACTGGAACTTCATGAAGGGCTACGAAGTGCGCCTGCAACAGGAAGAGGCCCGGGTCGTGGCCGAGCGCAAGGCGAGAATCGAGAAGGATCTCGCCGCCCGGCAGAAGGCCATTCAGGACGCCGTCGCCGCGGCTGAGAAACGCAAGATCGAGCGCGAGGCCAAGGAGAAGAAGCTCGCGGAGGAAAAGGCGGCCCGTGAGGCGCTCCTCGACCGCCGCCTGCGCGCCTATGACGACGTCTACAAGCGCCTCCGCCCGCAGCTCGACCGGCTGAAGAATGACGCCGAGGGGATCAAGGGCGAGATCGCCCAGCTGGACCTGCAGCGGAAACAGTATGTCGAGGAGGAGGCCTTTCTCCGCACCTTCGTCAAGAAAGCCCAGGACAACGTGAAGACCTATACGGACGAGTTGGAGAAGATCGCCGCCGCCGAAAAAGCCCATGCGGCAGCGGAGGCCGCGGCCAAGGCCAAGAAGAGCTGACCTGCCAATTCCGGGAATCCATCCATGAACAAATTCTACGTCCTTTTTCCCACCTTCCTCCTGATCGTCTTCGGCGTCTACTATACCCAGGTGGCCAAGCCTGAGATGGCCGCCAAGGAGGCCGCCATCTTGAAGGCCGACGAGGAGAAGGCGGCCGCCGACGAGGCCGCCCGCCTAAAGATCGAACAGAAGGCCCAGGAAGACGCCCGCCGGCAGCAGGAGGAGCGGGCCCGCAAGGATCGCGAAAAGGAGGAGAAGGCCCGGGCGGACCAGGAGGCCGAGGACAAGAAGGTCCGCGACGAGACCGCCAAGCTCGAGGGCGAGGCCGCCAGCCTGACCAAGCAGATCGCCGATGAGCAGAAGCTCATCGCCGACCTGCGCGAGCAGAAGGACAAGACCACCCGCGACGTGTTTGACGGTGCCGCCAAGGTCGAACTGGCCAAGATCGAACGGCGCAACGCCGAGCTCGAGATCCAGCGGATGTACGACATGGTCGCCCAAAAGGTCGACGACAGCTTCCTGACCCAGATGCCGCCCGCGCCGCCGGCCAAGTGATCGGCGTCCAGCCAGACTTCCCCGCCCCGGCCGCAAGCCGGGGCTTTTTCTTTGCCGGCCCTCGCGGTCTGAGCGCGGGTTGCGACGGTTTCGCCCCATCCCGCCGGGAGGGGCGACGGGGCGCCGCGCCCAATATCTGCGCAAAGCTCGCCAACAGATGCGGAGCAGGCGCCGCGAGGCGACGCTATTCTCTCGAACTCGCTGTCTCCTCAACAACTTAGTCGGATTTCTGCCGTGAAAACAGCCGCAAAAAAAGTAATCTCAACCCATGATGGCAATGAGGCCGTGGCCTCCGCCGCGTATCGCCTCGGCGAGATCTTTGCCATCTACCCAATAACGCCCTCCTCGACGATGGCCGAATACGCCGACGAGTGGGCGGTGGCCGGCCAGAAGAACATCTGGGGGCAGGTCCCGGAGGTGGTCGAGCTCCAGTCCGAGGGCGGAGCCTCGGGGGCGGTGCATGGAGTCGTGCAGGGCGGCGTGCTTGGCAGCACCTTCACCGCCTCGCAGGGCCTCCTGCTGATGATCCCCAACATGTACAAGATCGCCGGCGAGCTCACGCCGTGCGTGATCCACGTCAGCGCCCGCACCCTGGCCACCCACGCCCTTTCGATCTTCGGCGACCACTCGGATGTCATGGCCTGCCGCCAGTGCGGCTGGGCGATGCTGGCCTCCAACTCGCCCCAGGAGGCGCACGACCTCGCCGCCATCTCCCACGCCTCGACGCTGCTCACCCGGGTGCCCGTGCTCCATTTCTTCGACGGTTTCCGCACCTCGCACGAGGTGAACACCGTCTTTCGGCTCGAGGACGACACCCTGCGCGCCCTCATCGATCCCGAGGCGCTCGCCGCCTTCCGCCGCCGCGGCCTCACCCCGGACCAGCCGGTGCTGCGCGGCACGGCCCAGAACCCGGACGTCTTCTTCCAGGCCCGCGAGTCGATCAACCGCTTCTACGACGCCGTCCCCGCGCTCACGCAGGAGACCATGGACCAGTTCGCGAAGCTGACCGGTCGCGCGTACCACCTGTTCGACTACGAGGGCCACCCCGAGGCCGAGCGCGTCGTCGTGATCATGGGCTCCGGCGCCGAGACCGTCGCCGAGACCGCGGCGTGGCTGAATGCCAACGGTGAAAAGACCGGCGTGGTCAAGGTCCGCCTTTACCGTCCCTTCTCGGCCAAGGCCTTTGCCGAGGCCCTGCCCCGCACGGTCCGCTCCATCGCCGTCCTCGACCGGACGAAGGAGCCCGGCGCCGTCGGCGAGCCGCTCTACGTCGATGTCGTCGCCGCACTCCGCGAGGCCGAGCTTGCCGGCTGGTTTGCCCCGCGCGGCGGCCGCGTCACCATCATCGGCGGCCGGTACGGCCTGTCGTCGAAGGAATTCAACCCGGCCATGGTGCTCGGCGTCTTCGCCGAGCTCGGCAAGCCGTCGCCCAAGAACCCGTTCACCATCGGCATCCACGACGATGTGACCGGCCTGTCGCTCCCCTACGATCCCGCCGTGAGCATCGAGCCGCCGGATCGCACGAGCGCCGTCTTCTTCGGCCTGGGCGCCGACGGCACCGTGGGCGCGAACAAGAACACGATCAAGATCATCGGCGAGGAGGCCGGCAAATACTCGCAGGGCTATTTCGTCTACGACTCGAAGAAATCCGGCGCCGTCACCATCTCCCACCTGCGGTTCGGCAACGCGCCGATCCGGGCGCCGTACCTGGTCCGCCAGGCCGACTTCGTAGCCTGCCACCAGTTCTTCCTCCTTGAAACGCAGCCCGTGCTCGACCACGCCACGCCCGGCGGCGTGTTCCTGCTCAACGCCCCGGGGCCGGTGGAGACGCTCTGGGACCGCCTCTCGACCGAGACCCAGCAGGAGATCATCGCGAAGAAACTGCGCTTCTACGCCATCGACGCCGGCGCGGTGGCCCGCGCCTGCGGCATGGGCGGGCGCATCAACACGATCATGCAGTCGTGCTTCTTCGCCCTCAGCCGCGTGCTGCCGGTGACCGAGGCCATGGACAGCATCAAGAAGGCCATCAAGAAGACCTATGGCCGCCAGGGCGAGGAGGTCGTGAAGAAGAACATCGCGGCCGTGGACAGCGCCCTCGAGGCGCTCCACGAGGTGCCGCTGCCCGCCGGCGCCACCTCCCCGCGGCACCGGCCGCCGCCCGTGCCCGAGGATGCGCCGGATTTCATCCGCAACGTCACCGCCGTGATGCTCTCCGGCCGGGGCGACGACCTCCCCGTCAGCGCGTTCCCGCCGGACGGCACCTGGCCGACCGGCACCTCCCGCTGGGAAAAGCGCAACCTGGCGGACGAGATCCCGGTGTGGGACACCGCGCTCTGCATCCAGTGCAACAAGTGCGTCGAAATCTGCCCGCACGCCGCCATCCGCGCCAAGTATTATCCGCCCGAGGCGCTGGCGGGCGCGCCCGAGGGTTTCCACTCGACCGACTTCCGCTCGCCGGAGGTCAAGGGCATGCGCTACACGCTCCAGGTCGCGGCCGAGGATTGCACCGGCTGCGAGCTGTGCGTCCAGTTCTGCCCCGTCAAGAGCAAGACCGACCCGAACAAGAAGGCGATCAACATGCAGGCGCAGGCGCCGCTGCGGGACGTGGAGAAGCGCAACTTCGATTTCTTCCTGAAACTGCCGCCGCCCAACCGCGCCACCCTCAAGCTGGACCAGGTGAAGAGCGCGCAGTTCCTCGACCCGCTCTTCGAATTCTCCGGCGCCTGCTCGGGCTGCGGTGAGACGCCGTACGTCAAGCTCCTCACCCAGCTGTTCGGCGACCGGGCGGTCATCACCAACGCCACCGGCTGCTCCTCGATCTACGGCGGCAACCTGCCGACCACGCCCTATTCGCGCAACCAGGATGGCCGGGGCCCCGCCTGGTCCAACTCGCTGTTCGAGGACAACGCCGAATTCGGCCTCGGCCTGCGCCTGAGCCTGGACCGCAAGGAGAGCCGCGCCCGCCATCTCCTGCAGCAACTCGCCGCCCGCGTGGGCCCGCCCCTGGTGGAGGCCCTGGAGAAGGCCGACCAGAGCACGGAGGCCGGCATCGCCGCCCAACGCGCCCGCGTGGTTGAGCTGCGCGAAAAACTCGCGGCCGGCCCCGACGATCCCGCTGTCCACGAGCTCGCTGAGCTGGCCGACTACCTCGTCCAGAAATGCGTCTGGATCGTGGGGGGTGACGGCTGGGCCTACGACATTGGCTACGGCGGCCTGGACCACGTCCTGGCCTCCGGGCGCAACGTCAACGTCCTGGTCCTCGACACCGAGGTTTACTCCAACACCGGTGGCCAGTGCTCCAAGGCCACGCCGCTCGGCGCGGCCGCCCGCTTCAGCATGGGTGGCAAGGCCATCGGCAAGAAGGATCTCGGTCTCCTGGCCATGACCTACGGCAGCATCTACGTCGCCCGGGTCGCGCTCGGCGCCCGCGACAACCAGACGCTGGCGGCATTCCGCGAGGCCGAATCCTATCCCGGCCCCTCGCTCATCATCGCCTTCGCGCACTGCATCTCGCACGGCTATTCGCTCACCGACGGCATTGAGCACCAGAAGCTGGCGGTCGAAACCGGCTACTGGCCGCTGTTCCGCTACGATCCGCGCCGGGCCGACCGCGGCGAAAACCCGCTCGTGCTCGACTCGGCCGCCCCGAAGGGCGATCTCACGCGCTACAC
>JBAIXJ010000687.1:0-3475 GCA_037916645.1 Opitutales bacterium
GCACCGGCCAGACTGGGCTTGACTCACTCGAGGCAGGTTCGTCCGATCGCGGCCTACCCCTACCCCATGGTGGCTGTCGCGATGCGCCGACTCCGCCCGGCGCCTGCTGCGGTCGAATTTGCCGCGCGCTGCGCGCTGCTGGCGGGGATGCTTTTGCCCGCGGTGGCCGGGGATCCGCCCGGCCCTTCGACTCCGCTTCCGCCTTCGCCTGAGGTGCGGCGGACAGGCACGGCCGGCAGCATCACCTCCCGCCCGCTCGAGCCGCATCCGTTTCCGCGCGGGCAGACCCTCTTCGTTCCGCTCCCGCCCGAGGAGACCGGCGTGCGGACGGAGAACCGCTTCGATGACCCCCGGATGTGGGGCGACCTCTACCAGCAGTTCGAGGGCGGGTCGTTCGGCACCGGGGTGGCGATCGGGGACTATGACGGCGACGGCCGGCCCGACCTGTTCGTCGTGAGCAAGACCGAGAGCTGCCGCCTGTTTCGGAACCTCGGTCACCTCCGGTTCGAGGACGTGACGGAAAAGGCCGGGGTCGGCGACCACGGGGTGGCCGCAAAAATCTGGAAACAGGGGGCCACGTTCGTCGACGTGAACAACGACGGGCGCCTCGACCTCTACGTCTGCCGCTTCGACGCGCCCAACCTGCTCTACCTCAACCAGGGCGACGGCACGTTCCGGGAGGCGGCCCGCGCCTCCGGGCTCGACGTGAAGGACGCGTCGGTGATGGCCGCCTTCGGCGACTACGACCGCGACGGCTGGCTCGATGTCTACGTCACGACGAACATGCTGGACATGGCCGCCCATCCCGACGGCCAGCGCGGCTACCTCTTCCACAACAACCGGGACGGCACTTTCGCGAACGTGACCGACCGCGGCGGCATCCGCGGCGAGGCGCAGAGCCATTCGGCGACGTGGTGGGACTACGACAACGACGGCTGGCCGGACCTCTACGTCGCGAACGACTACGGCGCGCCCGACAAGCTCTACCACAACCACCGGGACGGCACATTCACCAACGTGATCGACCGCGTCGTGCCGCACACGGCGTTCTCCTCGATGGGCTCGGATTTGGGCGACGTGAACAACGACGGGCTGATCGACTTCGTGGTCGCCGACATGGCCGGAACGACCCACCAGAAGGACCAGCACTCCTACGCCGACGAGCGCGAGAAGAACCTCGAGCCGGACCCGAGACGGGCGGCGCCAAAGTACCGCCACAATGCGCTGCTCCTGAACACGGGCACCGGCCGCTGCCTTGAGGCCGCCTACCTCGCGGGCATCGCGGCCACCGACTGGACGTGGTCCCCGCGCCTCGAGGATCTCGACAACGACGGCCGCCTCGATTTTTTCGTGACCAACGGGTTTCCGCGGGATCCCAACCCCGAGTTGTACCGGCGCATGATGAGCGCCCGCAGCCCGGCGGAGCGCAAGCGGATCATGTTCGACAGCGGGGCGCTGCTCGAAACCCATCTCGGCTTCCGCAATCTCGGCGACCTCCGGTTCGAAAACGTCAGCGCTGCGTGGGGCCTCGACCAGCAAGGGGTGAGCTTCGGCGCCGCCTTCGGCGATCTGGGTGGCGACGGCAATCTCGACCTCGTCTACTCCAACTATCGCGCCGGCGTCACCTTCCTGCGCAACGACGCCGACGCCGGGCACCGGGTGATGATCGAGCTGCGGGGGACGATCTCGAACCGCTTCGGGATCGGCGCCCGGGTGCGGATCGAGAGCGCGCTCGGCGTGCAGGTGAGCCAGCTCTGGCTGGCGCGCGGCTACCTGTCGAGCAGTGAGCCGGCGCTGCATTTCGGCCTCGGCGGCGACTCGGTCATCGCGCGGATGACCGTCACCTGGCCCAGCGGCCTGGAGCAGACGTTCGCGGACCTGCCGGCCGACCGGCGGTACACAATCACGGAGCCAGCCGCGTCGGCGCCGGAACTGTCCCAGGCGGAGTTGCCGCCGCCGCCGGGCCAGTTTGTCGAGGTGAGTCAGGCGATCGGCCTCGCGCTGCCATCGCGCGAGGAGGCGGTGGACGAAGTCTATGTGCAGCGCCTGCTGCCGGAGAGGCTCAACCGGCGTGGGCCGGCCCTGGCGGCGGGCGACCTCGACCCTTCGACTTCGCTCCGGGCAGGCGGCTCCGGCCGGGACAGCATCGTGGTCGGGGGTACCACCCAGAGCGCCGCGAGCATTCTGGCGGCGACGCCGGCGGGGAGCTTCACCCGGCTGGATACGTCGGGCGTGCTCCCGACCGGAGCCATCAACGACGGCCCGTTGCTCCTGTTCGACGCCGATGGCGACGGGGCCGAGGATTTGCTGGTCACCAAGGGTGGCAATGCGCTGCCGGCGGGAGCGCCGGAATACCAGCCGAGGCTCTTTCGCAACGACGGCCGCGGGGCGTTTCATCCCGCGGCGGATGGTGTCCTGCCCCCGTTCCTGAACAGCGCCGGAGCGGTGGCGGCGGCCGATTTCGATCGCGACGGGCGCCTCGATCTGTTCATCGGCGGGCGGGTGCTGACCGGGCAGTACCCGCTTCCACCGCGAAGCGCGCTGCTGGCGAACCGTGGCGGCCGGTTTGAGGACGTGACCGACACGCTTGCGCCGGGCCTGGGGGAGGTGGGCATGGTGACCTCGGCCCTGTGGACGGACGTGGACGGCGACGGCTGGCCCGATCTGGTGCTGGCGCTGCAGTGGGGCGGCGTAAGGTGCTTTCACAACCGGCAGGGCGGGGGCTTCGAGGACTGGACCGGGCGCGCGGGCTTCGCGGCCGCCGGCACGGGATGGTGGACCTCGATCGCCGCGGCGGATTTCAACGGCGATGGCCGCATGGACTACGTCGTGGGCAATGTCGGACTGAACTCGCAGTACCACGCGGATCCGGTGCACCCGGCGGTGCTGTTCGCGGGCGATTTCAGGGGCGACGGCTCGATGCAGCTCATCGAGGGCTACTACGAAGGTGACCAGCTTTACCCCCGCCGCCCCCGCCGGGCGCTGGGCGCCGTGATCCCCACGATTCTGAAGCGGTACCTTCGGGGCGAGGCCTTCGAGCGGGCCACGCTGGACCAGATCCTCGGGGCGGACAAACTCGCCGCCGCCCGGCGGTTTGCGGCCACGGAGCTGCGCAGCGGCGTGTTTCTGAGCCAGCCGGATGGGACCCACCGCTTCGAGCCGCTGCCGCGCATCGCCCAAGTCTCGCCGCTGCAAGGGATGGTGGCCGGGGACTTCGACGGCGACGGGCATGCCGATCTCTACGCGGTGCAGAATTCCTACGCCCCAATCCCCGTCGTGGGGCATTTCGACAGCGGGCTGAGCCAGCTCCTGCGGGGCGACGGTCACGGCGGCTTCACGCCCGTGCCGCCGGCGGCAAGCGGCCTGGTCGTGCCGGGCGACGCCAAGGCCCTGGTGATGCTGGATCTCGACGGCGACGGGTGGCCCGATTTTGTCGTGTCGCGCAACGACGATACGCTGCTCGCCTTTCGCAACG
>JBAIXJ010000688.1:0-1537 GCA_037916645.1 Opitutales bacterium
CCCCAGTCCCAGCCGAACTGGCACTGCTGCTTGCGGATGCGGGTGCAGCCGCCGACCGGATCGTTGATCTCGCGCGGCCGGTGGCCCTGGCGGTGCGTGCGGATGTACCGCAGCGCGCTGTCGAAGCGGATCGTCAGCTCGTTCCTGCCAGGCCGCAGCAGCGGTTTCACCTCCCAGCGATGGCCGCGGAACATGTTCTCCGTGCGGGCCACGACGCGGCCGTTGAGGCGGACCCTGGCCACCGTGTCGAGCCCGTCGGCGGCCAGCTCGACGTGCGCCTCGGCCAGCAGCGCGGCCGGCGCCGCGAACGCGGCGCGGTATTCCCAGTCATGCTCCTCGATCCATTGCAGCTCCAGTTCGTTCAGGCCGCGGAAGGGATCGGGGATGAGACCGTGGCGCCGCAGGTCGCGGTGCACGCAGCCCGGCACCACCGCCGGACGCCATGCCGAGCTCGCGGTGGCGTCGCGAAACTGCCACGCCGCGGCCGGAAGGGAGATGACACGCATGGCGGGGCGCCGGTGGGCCGGCCTACCGTTTCAGGGGATTGTCCTTGATGAACTGCACCACCTCCTGCGCCGAGCAGAAGCACAGGGCGGAGACCGTGTCCGCCGCGCCGTAGTAGATGGCGATGCGGCCCGTCGCCGTGTCGCAGATGCAGCCGACGGGGAAACACACCCCGGGCACGAAGCCGCTCAGCTCATAGGGCGCCTCGGGATTGAGCAGCGCCTGGTTGCAGCTCGCGATGAGTTTCCAGGGTTGGTCGAGGTCGAGCAGCATCGCGCTCATCGAGTAGACGTAGCCGTTGCAGGTCGTCGTCACGCCGTGATAGAAGAGCAGCCAGCCTTCGCTGGTCTCGATGGGCGAGGGACCGGCGCCGATCTTGGTGCCTTGGAACCACGGCCAGCCTCGCCCCATGATGTGGCGGTGCTTGCCCCAGTAAACCAGGTCCGCGCTCTCGCTCACGAAGATGTCGCCGAACGGCGTGTGGCCGGTGTCACTCGGCCGGCTCAGCATGAGGAACTTGCCGTTGAATTTGCGCGGGAAGAGCACGCCGTTGCGGTTGTACGGCAGGAACGCGTTTTCGAGCTGCTCGAAGCGCTTGAAGTCATTGGTCCGCGCCATGCCGATGGTCGGCCCGTGGTATCCGTTGCACCACGTCACGTAGTGGATGCCGTCGATCGGGGTGACCCGGGGGTCGTAGGCGTATTCGTGGCGCTTCACCTCCGGATCATCGCATTGGAAATCAATCGGCTTCGGCTCGAAGGTCCATTTCAGGCCGTCCGGGCTCCGGCCGACATGCAGATGCGGCACGCGGTCCATTCCCTCGGTGCGAAACACCCCGATGAACTTGCCGCCGAAAGGCACGACGGCGCTGTTGTACATGCCGGTCGTCCGCGGCAGCGGACGGCGCCCGATGACGGGATTGCCGTCATATCGCCAGACCAGATCGTCGTTGCCCGCCGGCCGGGGCTGCCAGGGGATGTTCGGAACCGCTGGACCGGTTATCGAGAGCTTCATGAGCTTTTGACCTTGTTGA
>JBAIXJ010000689.1:0-1587 GCA_037916645.1 Opitutales bacterium
ACGTGGTGATGCATGTCCTCCAGAGGGATATTGCCTGGACCACGGAGTTGTGCGAGTTCATGATGGTCTGGGCCACGTTCCTGGGAGGGGCCTCGCTGGCCCGGCGCGGCGGGCACATGACCATCACCGAATTCCTGGAAAAGCTTTCCGGGGTCACGCGGCGGCGGGCCGATGCGGTCATCCAGGTCATCTGCCTGGCGATCCTCCTCATCCTGGTCTGGTTCGGCATGGGAATCGTGCAGGCCAACTGGGGTAACATGCTGACGGTCCTCGAATGGCCGATGGCCCTGCAATACCTCGGCCTCCCGGTCGGATCCGCCGCCATGCTGGTGTTCGTGGCTTTCGATTTCGTCCAGATCGTCCGGGGGAAGTCCCGCGAAGAGCGCTACGGAGGCTGAGCCATGTTTGCCCTCGTCATCTTTCTCGTCTTTTGCATCATTGCGGTGGCCGGCGTACCCCTTATGTATGCGCTCATCGCCACCACCGTGGGGATGATCTGGGCGGCCGGGCTGTCCCACCCGCTCGAATCGATCTTTCTCAGTTTCATCGCCGGGGTGGAGCCGTTCATCCTGATCGCCGTGCCGCTCTTCATCTTCGGGGGCGAGCTGATGTCCAAGGGAGGGGTGGGGAAACGGATTGTCGGTTTCGTGGGCACCCTCTTCGGGTTCCTCCCCGGGGGACTCGCGGTGGTTACGGTCGTCTCCTGCCTGCTGTTCGGCGGCGTCTCGGGCTCGGCCATCGCGGACACGGCGGCGATCGGCTCGCTCGTCGTGCCCATGATGAAGGAGCGGGGATACGCCCCGGCGTTCACCGCCGCCCTGCTGTCCGTCGCCGGCACCCTGGCCCTGCTGATGCCCCTCTCGATCCCCTTCCTCGTTTACGCCTTCATCTCGGGCGTATCCATGCGGCAGCTCTCCATGTCGGGTATCGTCCCGGCGATCATCTCCGCCCTGGCCCTCATCGTGGTGTGCATGTGGCACGGGAAGAAGACGGGATGCGACAGCGGCGCTCAGCGGACCTCGGCCCGGGAAATCTGGGCGGCCTTCAAGGATGCGGGACCCGCGCTGGTCATGCCGGTCATCATCGTCGGCGGCATCTGGAGCGGCGTGTTCACTCCGACGGAAGCCGCGGCCGTGGCGGTGGTCTACGGCCTGTTGATCTCCATATTCCACTACCGGGACCTGACCTGGGGGGACCTGCCGCCCCTCCTGCTCAAGGCCTTCCAGACGAGCGCCGCGGTGATGCTGGTCATCGGGGCGACGGGTTGCCTGTCCTGGCTGATGACCGTCGAGCAGGTCGCCACGACCCTGGCCGAGTGGGTCAAGAACGTGGCGCAGCAACCCTGGGTGTTCCTCCTGCTGACCAACGTCGCCCTCCTCCTGCTGGGCACGTTCATCGAGCCGCTGCCGGCCATGCTCCTCAGCGCGCCCCTGCTCCTGCCCCTGGCCCAGGCGTTCCACATCGACATGGTGCACTTCGGCGTGGTGGTGGTCGCGAACCTCTCCATCGCGCTGTACACGCCCCCCGTGGGCGGGACGCTCTTCGTCGCCGCCAACCTGGCGAATGCGGGGATCGGGGCCATCTCGC
>JBAIXJ010000690.1:0-2721 GCA_037916645.1 Opitutales bacterium
AGGAGGAGGTCCGGCTCAACGTCATGCAGGCCGGCGAGGAGGCCGTGCAGCGGCTGCAGGTCAACGGCCTGCACCCGGAGATCATCAGCCTGCTCGGCAAGCTGAAATTCCGTTTCTCCTACACCCAGAACGTGCTCGACCACTCGATCGAGGTGGGCTTCCTCTGCTCGATGCTCGACGGATGAATCCGGCCGTCCTTGATCAGGCTCTCGAGCGCCAGTTTGGCGATTTCGCGGCGCACCGGGTCAAACGACGAGATCAACACCATCTGCGGCGACTCGTCGATCAGCAGCGTGACCCCCGTGGCCGCCTCGAACGCCTTGATGTTGCGCCCCTCGCGGCCGATGATCCGCCCCTTCATCTCCTCGCCGGGCAGCGACACGATCGTCGCGGTGATGTCGTTGTTCGGCCGGCTCGCCAGCCGCTGCATCGTGGTCATCAGGATGCGGTGGGCCTCGCGCTGGAGCTCCTGCTCGGATTTCTCCAGCAGCTCGCGCCGGAGCGCCCGGGTCTCGTCCTGGCATTCCAGCGTCACCTCCTCGCGCAGGGCCTGCTTGATCTCGGCGGCGTCCATATGCGCCATGCCCTCGAGCCGTTGGCGCACGTTCCGCGAGAGGTCGCGCACGGCGTCGCGCGCCAGCTTGATCGCCGCGTTCTCGCGCGCCAGGCGCTCCTGCTTCTGCTCCAGCTGGTAGTCGAGCAGGGCGAGCGATTCCTCGTGCGAGCGGATTTCGCGCAGCTTGATGTCGACCTCGATCTCGCGCCGGTCGTATTCGCGATTCATCTCGGCGCGCTTGGCCTGGATCTCCTCCTCGGCCTTGCCCTTCATCTCCTGGGCGGCGACCGCGGCCTCGCGCCGGGCCACCTCGAGCAGCTGGGCCGCGTTGTGCTCGGCCATGCGCCGGGAGTGGCGCGTGACCAGCCAGACGAGCAGGACGCCCAGGGAGACGCCGATCAAACCCGCCACCAGAATTGAAAACAGGAACGGATCTCCCTCCAGAATCAGCAGAAAGTACTCGGCTGCGCGTCCTGAATTCAAGGCCTGCCAACGTAGGTCCCGAGCCGGAAAGATCAACCAAGTTCCCCCCGGTTCCGCGGCGCCACCCCGTGTAAAAACCGGCTGTATCAGCCCGGTGGAGGCGGCTCCAGGGCCGGCAGCGTCTGGTCGAGCACGGTCTGCAGCCGCGCCAGGGCCGCCGCATCGCCGTCAAACGCCGTGGTCTGCACGACCACGTACGCCCAGCGGTGGCTCTGCAGGTGGCGGAGGCGGTCCAGCGCGCCCCAGAGGATCCGCTCCCAATTCGTCGCCACAACGCGGTTACGCCCGACGAACCAGTAGGCGACCAGCGACGGCACCGGCACCGGCCGGCCGGCCCGCGGCGTCACCACGCGTTCGACGTGCAGGACGGTCGCCGGGATCGCGGCGGTCCCGCCGCCGGGATAGCGGAAGCGGTGGGTCGACCGACCCCGGATCGTCCAGCCCTGGCCCTCCAGGCAGAGCTCGGGGCGGTGAATCGACGTGCGGTCGCGGCCGCTCAGCACGATCGACACGTACACCTGCTGCGTGCGGTCCTGCACCGACACGTAGTTCCGGCGCGCGTAGCCGGTGTCCGGCGGCAGGATGGCGCGCTCGACCGCCGAGACCGGCACCTCCTGCCCGACCCACTCCGTGCCGAGAAACGCCGGCAGCGGCGCCGGGTCGCGCCCGTCGGCCGTCACCCGCACCGCCACGTCCGGACTGGTCTGCAGGATGTCGATCCGGTGCGCAGCCAGGCCCACCAGGCCGGCGCTCACCGCCACGACGATCGCCGTCGCCCAAGGGCGGAGCCGGCCGGGGGAGACCGGCGGACCCGCGGCTCGACCCGGAGGCGCCTCGTCGGCGGTGGCAGGCCGGCGCCCGGCCTCCGGGAGCCAGCGGCGAAGCAGCGCGACGGTGCCGAGCTGCAGGCCGAGCACGATGGCGAACACGAGGAAGCCAAACCACTCGTGCACGATCGTCCCCGCCCGCTGGCCAAACCAGCGGGCCGCCAGGATGATCGTGAAGATGCGGGCCACGTTGCCCGCGAACGCGAACGGCGCGCACAGGGCCAGGAGGAGCGCGCGGCGCCACCAGGAGCAGAAGTTGAGATAGCCGATGAGCAGGGAAAGCGCGGCCAGCGCCAGCAGCGAACGGATCCCCGAGCACGCGGCGGCGACGTCGTACTGGTAGCGCCCGTCGGGCGAGAAGAGCTGCGTGCCGCTGCGCACCACCTCGAGGCCGACGGCGCGCGCCGCCGCGTAGGCCGTGTCGGTCACGCCCATCCGCAGGTAGAACCCCGGCGTGTCGAGCACATTGAGCGGCAGCGCGAAGACCAGGAACGCGAGCGGGAAGGCGGCCGCCCGCGCCCAGCGCCTGCCCCCCGCCAACGCCGCCACGCCCCACGTGAACAGCAGCAGCGCCAGGATCGACAGGCGCGCCTGCTGCACGGCATAGCCCAGCAGGTGCAGCGCCAGGCCGCCGAGCATCGCGAGCGTCGAAGACCAGGCACCAACCGTGGAGTTGTCGTCGACGTTTCCGGCCTCCGGATTCGGACTCTTGGCACTTGGCACTTGCCCCTTGCCACCTGCCCCAAGGTTCCGCCAGAGCAGCCAGCCCGCGATCGCGAGGATCAGCAGCCCGTGCTCGCTCTCCGAGGCCGGATCGAACCACTGCGAACCCCACCACCAGAACAGCGACCGCGT
>JBAIXJ010000691.1:0-5060 GCA_037916645.1 Opitutales bacterium
GGGTCATGACGGCCGCGCCCCTGCAGCTCGGTCGCCCGGCCCTGGGTGTCGACCGTCGCCTGCGGGCGCAGGATGGTGGCCGTGGGCTTGAAGGCCACGCGGAACCAGATCTCCTCGCCGTTGCTGATCCCGCCCTGGACGCCGCCGCTCCGGTTGGTCCGGGTGCGGATCCGGCCGTCGCGGTTCTCGAACACGTCGTTGTGCTCCGAGCCCTTGAGCAGCGTGCCGGCAAAGCCGCTGCCGATCTCGAAACCCTTCGTGGCGGGAAGCGACAGCATCGCCTTGGCGAGATCCGCCTCGAGGCGGTCGAACACCGGCTCGCCCAAACCGGCGGGCACCCCTTGCGCCCGGCACTCGATCAGCCCGCCGAGCGAGTCGCCCTCGGCGCGGACGGCCTTGATGCGCTCCACCATGCGGGCCGAGGTCGTTGCGTGTGGACAACGCACGGGCGAGACCTCGACCTCCTCTGGAGTCGGGAAATGGTCCAGCGGCGGCGCCTCCAAGTCGTGGATGCGGGTGACGAATGCGCGGATCTCGACGCTGGCCGCCAAGCGCAGGATCTTCTTTGCGATGGCCCCGGCTGCGACACGGCCCACGGTCTCCCGCGCCGAGGAACGGCCGCCGCCCTGATGGTCGCGGATGCCGAACTTGGCCTGGTAGGTGAAATCGGCGTGCGACGGCCGGAACTTCTCCCGCATCTCGTCGTACGCGCCCGGCCGCGCGTCGGTGTTGCGCACCAGCATCGAGATGGGCGTGCCGGTGGTGCGCCCCTCGAAGAGCCCGGACAGAATCTCCACCCTGTCCTCCTCCTGGCGCGCCGTGACGATGTCGCTCTGGCCGGGACGGCGGCGGTCCAATTCCACCTGAATCTCCTCCGCCGCCAGGGGCAGGCGCGGCGGGCAGCCGTCGACCACCACGCCGACGGCGCCACCGTGGCTTTCACCCCAGGTGGTGACAGTGAAGAGCTTGCCAAAGGAATTGGGCACGGCTGCCAAGCGTGATTTGTCGCTCCGGGGCTAGCAAGCTCCTACATGCGCGCGCCGGACGGCCCGGCGGAGCACGGCCGACTCTGATGGCGGCTCCGGACACACTTTTCGAACTCCCGATGAACCCCGTGCGACCGGCGTTGTCTCATCTGCTTCCCTCCTGGCGCCGCCCGCTGAAACTTGGGTCCGACCGGGGCGTCATAACCCACCAATTCGAATCCCGGACATGGCGTCCTGTTGCCTGCTGGCACATCGCAGTTTACATTAACCGAGAATTGCCTTGTGCTTGCCTCCCTGTGTCGCGGTGAACGCACGATCCGCCCGCCCAATGGTCAGCCTCCCTTGCGCCGCATGTTTCCACCACTCCCTCCCCGCCGTCCCTTGATCGGAATCGTCGCGGTGCTCGCGTTCGCCGCCCTCACCGCCGCCGGCCAGACGCCCGGCCCCGCCCCCACCGGCCCGGCCTCCTCCGGCCCCAGCCCGACGGCGGCGGCACCGTCGGCAGCCCCGGCCGCGACCACCGCCGCGCCAGCAGGCCCGGCCGCCGCGCCCGAGCCGTCGGCCCAGGAGGAGATCATCGGGCCGGTCCAGATGCGCGGCGACACCCTCGACGCAGTGCTGTTCCAACTCGGGAAATGGACCGGCCGGTCCATCATCCGGCCGCAGGCGCTGCCCTCCACCGAGGGCTACACCATCAGCCTGCCCCCCATGCCCAAAAGCGAGGCCATCCTCGCGCTCGAAACCCTGCTCAACCTCAGCGGCATCGCCGTCACGCCGCTCGGCGACCGCTTTCTGAAGGTGGTGCCCGTGGGCCAGGCCCGCACGGAGGCGCCGGAGATGATCGACGGCTCGACGCTCGACATGCCGCCAAGCGGGCGTATCGCCTCCCGGCTGTTCAAGTTTGACTTCCTGCGCGTCGGCGAGGTCAAGGACCAGATCGTGCCGCTGCTCAACCCGAACTTGGGCGGGCCGGTGTTGTTCGAAAAAACCAACGCCATGCTGATCACCGACTCGATCAGCAACCTCCAGCGCATCGAATCGCTGGTCCGGGACCTGGATAAGCCCGCCACCGCCAACCTGCAGCCCAAGTTCTACGCCCTGCACTTCGGGGCGAAGGCCAGCGACGTGGTGAACAAGATCACCGCCATCCTCAAGCCGCCGCTGAGCAACCAGATCGGCTCGGCCACCAGCGTCACGGCCGACGACCGCACCAACCAGGTCATCCTCGTGTGCGATCCGCGTCAGTATCCCTTCTTCGACGACCTGATCGCCAAGCTCGACGTGAAGGCCGATCCGAACACGCGCAACGAGGTGATCCCGCTGAAGCACGCCACCGCGAAGGACGTCGCCACCCTGCTCACCAACCTCGTCTCCGGCCGCAATCAGGCCTCCACCCGCACCGATCAGGGCTCAACCCGGCCCGGCCAGGTGGTGACTCCGCTCCCGACGCCCGCGACCCCACCCGGGCCCGCGGCGGCAGCGAACGTGCCGCCGGCGCTCGCGAATCTCCTGGGGGCGGCGCCCTCCACTGAATTCAGCAGCCTCGTGACTGTCCTCGCGGATGATCGCAGCAACGCCATCGTCGTCTCGGGCACGGTCGACGACATCCGCCTGATCAAGGAGATCGTGGAAAAGGTCGACGTGCTGCTGGCCCAGGTGAGCATCCAGGTGGTCATCGCCGAGGTGACCCTGACCGACAGCGACACCAGCGGCATCAACGCCCTCAACCTCACCATCGGCACCACGGCCAAGTACGGCACGCACATCACCAATTTCGACACGCAGTCCTCAAGCGCCAGCGGCGCCAGCGGGATCGCCGGCTGGAACATCACCTCCGGCGTCGTGGCCCCGCTCGCCTTCCAGGCCGCGCTCACGAACACCGGTGCGAAGAACCACGTGAAGATCCTCTCGGCCAACACCATCGTCACCACGCACAACAAGGAGGCCGATTTCAAGGTCACCCAGCAGCAGCCGATCATCACCGGCTCGCAGAGCACGCTGGCCACCACCGGCACCACCCCGGTCGCGACCTCGACCTTCACCTACAAGGACATCGGCATCGAGGTGAAGGTCACCCCGCTCATCGGCGACGACGGCAGCGTTCAATTGAACATCGACCAGATCGTGGACGACATCGTCGGCAACGTGACGGTCGACAACAACCAGCAGCCGATCATCGGCCATCGCGAAGCCACGTCGTTCGTCAACGTCCAGGACGGCCAGATGATCGTGCTCGGCGGCCTCCAGCAGAGCAAACTCTCGGCCAGCCGGACCAAGCTCGGCCTCTTCTACGAGATTCCGATCCTCAGCAACCTGCTCGGGGCCCGCACCCACGAGGTCGACCGCACCGAACTGCTGTTGTTTGTCCGGCCCCACGTGATCAAGCCGGCGGAGACCACGCAGGACACCGACCAGCACATCGACAGTCTTTCCAGCAAAGACCAGGTGCGCCAATACCTGCAGAATCCCAACGAGCCGCTGAAGGAAAGTCTGATCGAGCGCTACTACAAGTGAGCCGCCCGGCGGCTCTCTCGCCATGCCCGCGACCGTTCCGGATACCCTGCCCGATGCGCTTGCCGGCCGCCTGACGGACGAGCAGCGGCAGGCCGTGCTCGAGGCCCCCCGCGGCCAGCGGGTGGCCGCGGTGGCCACCGCCCTCGGCCTCACCGAGCCGGACACCCTTGCGCTGGTCGCCGCCTCCGCCGGGCTCGACGTCGCCATCGACATCCGCCCCGCGAGGGCCTCGCTCAGCCTCCTGCCCGCGCGCCTCGTCCACGATTTCCAAGTCGTGCCGATCCTCGGCCCCGGCGAAAAGGCGGATGACGACGACGAGAAGGAGGAGGAGGCGCCCGGGCCGGTGGCCGGGCTGCACCTCGCCACGGCCTGGCCGCCGAATGAGCTGGTGCGCGATTGGATCCGCACCTTCACGCCCCGGCCCCTCCACTGGCACCTGGCGTCGCCCGAGCGCGTCCACCAGCTCATCATCGAGCACTTCGGCGTCGGCTCCGGCAGCCTCGAGGATTCCGGGGAGGAGTTCGCGCCGGTGCAGACCGCGCAGGCCGGCGACGAGCTGGTCGACGAGGACGCGGCGGTGGTGCGCTTCGTGAGCGATGTCATCGCCCAGGCCATCGCCGACGCCGCCACGGACATCCACTTCGAGCCGCAGGAGGGCCAGCTGCGCATCCGCTACCGGGTCGACGGATTGCTCGTGCCCGTGCCGCTGCCGGAAAACCTCCTCCGCTTTCAGGATGCCATCATCTCCCGCCTCAAGATCATGGCGCGCCTGAACATCTCGGAACGCCGCCTGCCGCAGGACGGCCGCATCACGTTCAAGACCGACGGCACCGCCCTCGACATCCGCGTTTCCACCATCCCCACCATCTACGCCGAAAGCGTCAGCCTGCGCCTCCTCAACCAGAAGAAGGAGGCGTTCACGATGGACCGCCTCGGGATGAACGCGGAGGAGCAGCAGCTGGTTACGCAGGTGCTGGATTACCCGCACGGCATTATTCTCGTGACCGGCCCCACGGGTTCCGGCAAGTCGACCTCGCTCAACGCCTTTCTCCGGAAGATCAACTCGCCGGATCTCCGGATCGTCACCATCGAGGATCTGATCGAGTACGAGGTGCCGGGCGTCAACCAGATGCAGGTGCGCCCCGAGATCGGGCTGACCTTCGCCAGCGCCCTGCGCCACGTGCTGCGCCAGGACCCCGACGTGATCATGGTCGGCGAAATCCGCGACCTCGACACCGCGGAGATCGCCATCCGCGCGTCCCTCACCGGCCACCTCGTGTTCAGCACGATCCACACCAACGACGCCGCCGGCGCCTACACGCGCCTGGTCGACATGGGCGTGGAGCCCTTCCTCGTGGCCTCGGCCATCGAACTCATCATCGCCCAGCGCCTCGTGCGCCGGCTGTGCACGGCCTGCGCCCGGCCGGCGCCCGCCAGCAAGACCAAGGTGCGCGACACGCTCGCCATCCTCGGCCTCGATCCGGCCGAGGCGGACACCGTGCACGAGCTGATGGCTCCGGTCGGCTGCGACCGCTGCCGCGGCAGCGGCTACCGGGGCCG
>JBAIXJ010000692.1:0-3611 GCA_037916645.1 Opitutales bacterium
ACGAGCAGCATCATCAATCATTCCTCCAACTACCCGCCCGAGCTGATCAACAATCTGCAGGCGGTGCTCGGTCCGGACTGGCAGGGCAAACTGCCGTTGGTGGGCTTCCGCGGCACGGTCAATCCCGAGCAGATTCTGCCGGCCGTGCTGCTGAATGTGGTGCCGACCGGCCTGAAGGGCCTGATCGTGGTGGCCATGTTCGCCGCGATGATGTCCTGCAAGAACGGCATGGTGAACGGCGCCAGCGCTTTTTTCGTCAAGGACATCTACCAGAACCTCGTCCGCCCCAAGGCCGCCACCCGCGAACTGATCATCGCTTCCTACGCCTCCACCCTCGGCATCGTGGTTGTGGGGTTCTACTTCGGCATCGCGGCCCCGAGCATCAACAACCTGTGGGGGTGGATCATCATGAGCCTGATGGCCGGCCAGCTCGCCCCGGGGCTGCTGCGCCTCTACTGGTGGCGTTGCAACGCCTGGGGCTGCATCGGCGGCAGCTTGCTCGGCGCGGTGGGATGCGTGGTGCAGCGCGGCCTGTACCCGCAGATGCCCGAGACCACGCAGTTCCTCCTCATGACCGTCTTGTCATTCGTCGGCACCATCGGGGGATCGCTGCTCACGGCGCCGACGCCGATGCCCGTCCTGCAGCACTTCTACCGGACGACGCGGCCGTTCGGTTGGTGGGGGCCGCTGCGCAACGAATTCCAAGGGGTGGACCGGGCGATCATCGACCGCGAAAACCGCCGCGACATGGCCACCGTGCCGTTCGCGCTCCTGTGGCAGGTGACGCTGTTCCTGCTGCCCATGCAGCTGGTGATCAAGTCCTACAGCTCCTTCTGGTCCACACTGCCTCTGTTCCTGATCGGGCTGACCGGCATGTACTTCTTCTGGTGGCGCCCCCTCATGCGCAACGAGGGTTTCCGCGGGCCCGGCGTGACCGAGGAGCGGGCCGCGCCGGCCCCCGAACTCGCACCGAATCCGGCGGCCGGCGCGCCCTGACCCGCGCCGAGGTCCCTCCGTGAGCGGCGCTGACCAGCACCTCCCGTGCATTCCCTGGCCCCACTGGACTACGCCATTATCCTCGGCTACCTCGGCCTGAGCCTGGCGGCGGGCGTCGTCATGACCCGGCGGGCCAGTTCCGGGCTGGACCACTACTTCCTCGGAGGACGATCGCTGCCCTGGTATCTCCTCGGGGTCGCAGGCATGGCGAACTGGTTCGACCTGACCGGGACGATGATCATCACCTCGTTCCTGTACATGCTGGGGCCGCGCGGCCTGTTCATCGAGTTCCGCGGTGGGGCGGTCCTGATCCTGGCGTTCATGCTCGCGTACACCGGCAAGTGGCACCGCCGTTCGGGTTGCATGACCGGAGCCGAGTACACGATCTTTCGCTTCGGCGAAAGCAAGGTGTCGGAGTTCGTACGCGTACTCGGGGCGGCCATGACGATCATGATCACCGTCATGATGCTGGCCTTATTCATCCGGGGCACGAGCCTGTTCCTCGGCATATTCTTCCCCTGGCCGCCCATGGTCACGACCCTGGTGCTCGTCACCGTGACGACGCTCTATACGATGAGCTCGGGCTTCTACGGGGTGGTGCTCACGGACCTGGTCCAGGGCATCATCGTCATCGCGTCGTGCTTGATCATCGCCTTCACGGCGTGGCACCAGATCCCCGATACCGCCAGCCTGGCGGCCACCGCCCTGCAGGTCACGGGCAACCCTCAGTGGACCGCCTCCCACCCCGTCTGGTACACCCCGATGCCCTCCGGTTACGAAGCGTACTCGCCGTTGATCATGATGATGGCGTTCTATTTCGTGCGGCATTTCCTCGGCGGCCTGAGCACGGGCGGCGAGGCGCGCTATTTCGGCGCCCGCAGCGACCGCGACTGCGGCCTGCAGTCCTTTCAGCAGGGCGTGATGATCAGCTTCCGCTGGCCGCTGATGATCGGCTTCGCCGTGCTGGGCATCTATCTGGTCCACCGCCTTTATCCCGATCCGGCCGTCATCCAGCGCGCGGCGGATCTGATCCACGCTTATTCGCCGCAGACGACGGCCGCCTTCTGGCACGACCTTACGAGCAGCATCATCAACCACCCCTCGAAATACCCGCCCGAGCTGATCACCAATCTTCAAGGCGTGCTGGGGTCCGATTGGCAGGGCAAGCTGCCGCTGGTGGGCTTCCAGGGCACGGTCAATCCCGAGCAGATTCTGCCCGCCGTGCTGATGAATATGGTGCCGACCGGCTTGAAGGGCATGATCGTCGTGGGGATGTTCGCCGCGATGATGTCCTGCAAGAACGGCATGGTGAACGGCGCCAGCGCTTTTTTTGTCAAGGACATCTACCAGAATCTCCTCCGCCCCCAGGCCGCCACCCGCGAGTTGATCATCGCCTCCTACGCCTCGACGCTGGGCATCGTCATCGTGGGATTCTGTTTCGGCGTCGCCGCCCCGAGCATCAACAACCTGTGGGGCTGGATCATGATGAGCCTGAGTGCCGGTCAGGTCGCCCCCGGACTATTGCGCCTGTACTGGTGGCGCTGCAACGCCTGGGGTTGCATCGGCGGCAGCTTGTTCGGCGCGGTGGGATGCGCGGTGCAGCGCAGCCTGTACCCGCAAATGCCGGAGACGACGCAATTCCTGCTCATGACCGTCCTGTCGTTCGCCGGCACCATCGGGGGCTCGCTGCTCACGGCCCCGACGCCGATGCCGGTGCTGCGGCATTTCTACCGAACGACGCGGCCGTTCGGCTGGTGGGGACCATTGCGCAATGAATTTCAGGGGACCGACCGGGCGACCATTGACCGCGAAAACCGCCGCGACATGGCCACCGTGCCGTTCGCGCTGCTGTGGCAGGTGACGCTGTTCCTGCTGCCGATGCAACTGGTGATCAAGGCCTACAGCTCCTTCTGGGCCACGCTGCCCTTGTTCCTGATCGGGCTGACCGGCATGTACTTCTTCTGGTGGCGGCCGCTTATTTACCATGAAGCCTTCCAGCCGACCGCTGCCCGGCCCGACAGCCTGTCGCTGGATCGCAGGGCGGTAGTTCCGCCCGGCAATTAACCCTCGACCCTCTCAGACTTATGAAGCTCCGCGTCGCAGGCCTGCAAATGCCCGTCAGCAACGATATCCAACGAAATGCGGATCGGATCTGTGCCGCCCTTCGGCGGGCGGCGCGTGCCCGCGCCGAGATCCTCCTGACGCCCGAGGGTTCGCTCAGCGGCTATCGGCCGGACTTTGATTCCCGGAAAGCCGCGGACGCCCTCGCGCGGGTGACGGCGCTGGCGCGGCAGCTGGGGGTCGGCCTCGCGCTGGGCACGTGCTTCATCGAGGCCGACCGAAAGTGCTACAACCAGATCCGGTTCTACCGGCCCTCGGGCGAATTCCTCGGCTTCCACAGCAAGACCCTGCTCTGCGCCGGTCTCGGCCGGGCCGCCTCGCCGCGCGACGAGATCAATCATTACGCCGTCCAGCGCCTGCGCGTCTTCCGCTGGGCCCCGGGCCTCACGATCGGCGGCCTGATCTGCAACGACGTCTGGGCCAACCCGCAATGCACGCCCATGCCGGATGTCCACCTCACGCAGCGTCTGGCCGAGAAGGGCGCGCGGATTATC
>JBAIXJ010000693.1:0-2312 GCA_037916645.1 Opitutales bacterium
TTCGCGATGCTCTACGCGCTGGTGATCCGGCCGCTGCCGTTTCCGCAGGCCGGGCGCCTCGTCGAGATCTACAACACCTTCCCGAAGGTCGGCATCGCGAAGCTGTCGAGCAACATCGGCCAATACCTCGATTTCCAGTCGGCGCCTGCCTTCGCCCGCCTCGCCCTCTGGCAGCTCGATGAATCCACGCTGGGCGATGAGCGCGGGCCCTCGCGCCTCGCCGGCGCCTCCGTCACGGCGGATATCTTCACCCTGGCCGAGGTGCAACCGCGGCTGGGGCGCTTCTTCACCGCGGCCAACCAGGTGCCCGGCTCCGACCGTGTCGTGGTGCTGACGCAATCATATTGGGAATCGCATTTTCAGGCAGACCCGGGCGTCCTCGGGCGCACGCTGCGCCTCGACGGCGAGCCGTACGAGATCGTCGGCGTCGCCCCACGGATTTTCGAGGCATTCGACGCGCGCATCCGCCTGGTTCGCCCCCTGGCGTGGGCGCCCGGCCAGCATTTCGGGCACACCGGCTTTTCGCCGCAGCTGTTCGGCCGGCTGAAACCGGGGATAAGTGTGTCGGCGGCGGCGGCGCAGATCGCCGCGCTCGAAAACCGATACTACGCCGGCGCGTCAGCCGGGATCCGCGCCTTCTTTGACCGCACTGGCAAACAGATGCGCGTCGATGCACTCCAGGCCCAGCGGGCCGCGCCGGTGCGCACCGCGCTCTACCTGCTGCAGGCGGGAGTCCTGTTCGTGCTCCTGATCGGCTGCGCCAACGTCGCCCACCTGTTGCTGGCCCGCCTCAATGCCCGCCGGCCGGAATTCGCCGTACGCGCGTCCCTCGGCGCCAGCCGCACCGCGCTCGCCCGCCAGCTGCTCGCCGAAAGCGGGCTCCTGACGCTCCTCGGCGCCGGCGGCGGCCTGCTGCTTGCCCGGGCCACGCTCGGCGCGGCCAACCATTTCACCGCCCGGCTTCTGCCCGATGCCCTGCCCTTCGGGCTCGACGGGCATGTCCTGGGCACCACGGCCGGCCTCGCCGCGGGGCTCGCCCTCCTGCTGGGGTGCATCCCGGTCTGGCAGTTGCGGACGACGCCGGGCCTGGCGGTGCGATCAGACCGGCCGCAGACTTCGGATCGCCCCGCCCGCCGGCGCAGCGGCGCGCTCGTCGTCACCCAGGTCGCGTTCGCGCTCGTGCTCCTGACCGGCGCGGGGCTGCTGATCCGCAGCTTCGCGCGCGCGCTGGCCCTTGCCCCGGGCTTCGACCCGGAGCGGGTGATCGCCGCGCAGATCGACGTGCCGAAGGACAAGGAAAAGGACTTCCCGCCGCGCCTCGAGGCCGCGCTCGCGGGGGTCCCCGACGTGACGGCAAGCCTGGCCACGTCCACGCCGTACCTCCTGGTGCCGCCCTTCGACGTGAGCATGCCGCTGGGCGCCATCAATATTCGCGGGTACCAGCCGGCCGACGGGGAATCGCTGCCGAGCGTGTATTACTGCGGGGTGACGCCGAGCTATCTCCAAACCCTGCGCATCCCGCTGCGCGCGGGCCGGTGGTTCTCCGAGGCTGACCTGGAGCGCGGCCGGGTTGCAGTGGTGGACGCCAGTTTCGCGCAACGGTACTTTGCCGGCCGCGATGCCGTGGGCCAGCGGCTGGTGCTCAACGCTGCGCCGCCGCCCAACGTCGAGGACTGGCTGGAGATCGTCGGCGTCGTTGGTGATGTCCGCCACAATGGCGTGGAGGATCGAAGCGGCATTCCATTTGTCTACCTGCCCCTGACCCAGACGCCTTTCTACGGATCGCTGAGCGTCCTGGTGCGTACGAGCCGACCCGCGCCGGAGGTGCTCGCGGCGGTCCGAGAGATGGTGGCGGATATCGATCCCGCGCTGCCGGTTTACGCCGCGGACACGATGGCGGGAGTGATCCGCGACTCGTTCAGCAATCGCCGGGGCATCATGCTCCTGCTCGGCGGCTTCGCCGGGGTCGCGCTGCTGCTCTCCGCCGTCGGCATCTACGGCATGCTCGCTTACGATGTCTCGCGGCGCACCCGGGAGATCGGCATTCGCTGCGCGATCGGGGCCACGCGCCGCCAGATCATCGGCCTGGTCCTGCGCGAGGGTCTGGGACGGGCCGCCGTCGGCATCGTGGCCGGCCTGGCGGCCGCCGCGGGCTTGAGCCGCTTCATGGCGACCCTCCTCTTTGAGGTTCGGCCCCTCGACCCGTGGGTCTATATCGGCGGCGCCTCGGTGCTGCTCGCGACGGCTGCGCTGGCGTGTTACCTTCCGGCGAGACGGGCCGCGCGCGTCAACCCGGTCGAGGCGCTCCGGGC
>JBAIXJ010000694.1:0-2830 GCA_037916645.1 Opitutales bacterium
GCTCCACCTGGTTCTCGGCGAACAGGACTTCGCCCCCGACCAGCGGGCGGCCGGCGGCCTTCCCCGTGGCATTCACGCCCGGATTCAGGGTCACGCTGGTCAGGTTCTGGCTCGGAGCCGGCGCCTGTCCGACGCTGCCCTGGGCGATCGCGCGGAAGGCGAGGAACTGGAGGTAGAGCTCGTTCGAGAGGCCGAGGTCGAGCACAAACACCGCGGCGCCGAGGATCGTCGTCGAGCCGCCGCGCTGCACGATGCCCCGGGTGGTGAACTCGTTGCCCAGCACCGAGACCGAACCCAGGGCCTGCATCCAGAGGGCCGGGCCCACGGGCACGGTGACGATGTTCGCATGAATACTCGCGGCCGGGAAGCCCGCGCCGGTGAACGCCGTCCCGGTCCCCAACGGAATCTCGACGGTGGGCGCGAGCGCATGGAAGATGACGCTGCCGCCGCGCCGCCCCGTCTTCGTGGTGCCGGCGGCGGCGTTGGCGAGATTGCCCGACGGGTCGCGGCCGTTTTCGAGGATGTGATTGCGCGAAATCTCGGCGCCCGTGGCGTGGAGCACGAAAACGCCGCAGACGGGATCGCCCGCCGTCGCGCCATTGCCGGCGATCACGTTGTCCCGGATCACCAGATCGGTCACGTCGGCGAGCCCGATGACGCCGTAGCCCATCATGCTCTGGAGCGCGGCGGGAATGGCGTCGAGCTCGCGCCGCAGATTGCCGCGGAGCTCGTTGCCGGTGATGGCCAGGCCGTACACGGAGATCACCTGCGGGGTGGAGCTGACGTCGAAAAACCCGACGACGCCGATGCCGCACACGCCCATCTGCCCGATGCGGTTGTCCTTGATTTGAATGGCGCGGAGCGGGCCACCCGATCCGATGGTCACGGTCTGCCCGTCGGTGCCGACGGTGAACGACACCTCGTCGATCAGGACGCCGGCGGGATGGGTCGGCGCGCAGGGGTCGATCACGACGGTACCTCCGCCGCCGGTCGACGGCGGCACCGGATCGCCGTTCCCGTCGAAGGTGAGGAGGCTGCCCAGGGTGATCCCGTGCCCGGATCCGCCGCGGATCAAGTTGTCGATCACCCGGACGGAGTCGCACAGCCCCTCGAGCTGGAGTCCGCCGAGCGCGAAGGTGCCGGCCACGAACCCGCTCCGGTACGCGCTGAAGGTGGCGTCCGCCACGCCGGGCACCTCGATGACGTTGCGCTCGATCAGCGCGTCGTCGGCCAGCACCGCCACCGTGTGCTCGTCGTTGGTCTCGTCATTGTTGCGGCACGCGCAATTCCGGATCACGAGGCCGCGCACCCGCTCGGCCCGCACCGCGCTCTTCAACCCGGCGGCGACGATCAGGTTCTCGAGCGTGACGTTCAGCACCGGGCCCGAGGCCCGCGCCGCCAGGCCGGTGTCCGTGTAGAGGTAATTGAGGCCCTGGATGAGAATGCCGGTCCCCGTGTCGTCCGCCTGGACGGAGAAGGAATCCAGGGTGATGTTCGCTCCGCCGGCGACGAGGATGACGGGGTCCGCCGTGGCGCCCGCGGCCGGCGCCGTGCTCTGGATGTAGGTGCGCGGGCCGCAGCCGCTGAGGGTGACGTTCTGGCGGTTGATGATCGCCACGTTCTCGACGTAGTTGCCGGGCAGGATGCAGACCTCGCCGCCCTCGGGCGGCAGCGCGTCGACCGCCTGCTGGATCGAGGTGAAATCGCCCGTGCTCATGACGCCGTCGCCGACGCGGAACGTGCAGCAGGTGTCGAGCTGGGCGAGCGGCCGGAATGGGCGCCGGCAGTCCTCGATCGAGCCGTCGACCGTCGTGTCGAGGCTCGGGCCCCAGGTGATGACGGCGAGGGGCACGCGGTGGTAGACGATGCCGGCCGGGGGCTGGGCGTTGATCAGCGTGTCGGGGTTCTTGATCTCGCCGGCGCGCACCGGGAACGTCCAGAAGTCGCCCGGCCGGTAGAAGACGCCCGCGCCCGGCGCGTCGAAGACGAGCTGGATGCCGTCCTGGAGGATGACGGGGGTCGCGGCGTTCGTGTAGTCGGAGATCGCCGCGAGGCCGTTCCACAGCCGGAAGAACACCGGATCCGTGGAGGTGGGAAACGACCCGAACACGGCGGTGGCGCCCAGTTCGAGGTCGTTGTCGTTGTTCAGGGTCGCCTGGGCGCCGTAGATGACGCGCCAGTGGCCGAGGACTTGGTCAAACGCCAGCGCCTCGAGGTAGAACTGCGTCAGGCCTGAATTCACGATCGCCGGCATGTTCGCCGTGATTGTGACCTTCGCCGGCGTGCCGCTCGCGTCGAAGAGCCCGCGGCCGACCAGCCCGCCGTTCCACTGCGACCACTTGAACATCGGCCCGCCCGTCGCGACGTCGGCAATCTCGATCCGGTAGAGGTCGTGCTCGAAGCCGGTGTAGCCGCCGCCCTCGACCACCGGGCAGTCGCCGGGCACCACGGTCGTCGGCTGCAGCGAGACCGTGAGCTTGCCGAGCTTGCTGGGGTCGTCCTGCAGGCGGCCGCGGATCGTGTGGCAGTCGTCGCCCGGCGCCAGGCGCCAGAGGCGGAAGGCGGTGTTGGTCTGGATGCGTTCGGTCGTGTCGGGCCCGCCCAGCGCGGGCTCGATCAGGCGGTCCGGCACCTGGAAGCCGTTCAGCGCCTCGCGCCAGATTTCGAGGACGACGCAGTCGCGCACGCCGTCGGCGAGCGTCGAAACGTCGCCCGCCGGATCCTGCACCGGCGGCTGGAGGTACGTCGCCTCGCGGTTCACCGGCAGCGTCGGGTTGGCCGGGTCGGGCGGCAGGTAGACCAGGAGGCCGTCGGCCCAGGCCCGGCCCGG
>JBAIXJ010000695.1:0-1709 GCA_037916645.1 Opitutales bacterium
CGCTCAGGACCCCGAGCAAGGTCGAGGGGCTGGCGCCCTACGAGAAGAAACAAATCGCGCGGCGAACCCGAAATCGGTGCGGTCCCCGCTCCGTTCAGAATTCCAGCGGGACGCGCACCACGATGCCGCCCATGACCTCGCCGACCTTGAACCGCGGCTGGGCGGCGGCCGCCCGCCGGTTGTGGCAGTCGACGCAGGACGCGAGCGCAGGCAAATCGGGATAGACGACGGTGAAGTAGCGGCGCCCGCCGAGCATCTCCTGGCCGGAGTAGGTTTCGGTCGGGTGGCCGGCGACGAATTCCAGCCCTTTCTTCTCCAGCTCAGTCTGCGGGCCGTTGCGCGGATCGGGCGAGTGCAGCGCGCGCAGCGCGTAGCTGAATTCGGCCCCCTTGCTCTGGATCGACTCGCAGGCGCGCCGCAGCAGCTCGCACGGCGACGGCGGGGATTCGCCCGGCTTGGCGGCGGCCGCCGCCGCGGCGAAGGTCCGGGCGACCATCTCACGGTCGGCCGCGATCACGAAGTGCAGGGCGTCGGCCTGGTTCCGCGGACTGATCGCCGCGTTGGTCGAGGCAGCCACCGCCGCGGCGTCGTCGGATTTTTTCGCCGGATCCGGGTCGGCGCCCAGGTTGAGCCAGGCGACGACTCCGAGCAGGGCGACGGGAGCCAGCGCCGTCGGCCAGGCGAACCGGTTTCGAGTCTTCGCGGTCATGTCCCGTTGGGCGAAACGGGAATGAACCGGCCATCCCGGCAGGTCAACACCTGCAGCGCGTCGACCCGGTTGCCGAGAGCGTCGAAGTTCACGGCGCCGGTGACTCCGGCGGTCGGGACGGTGAGGGGGAATTGGCGGTAGGTGGCGCTATCGCCAGCCCGCCGCAGCGTGTCGATCAACACCCGCGCCGCATCGTACGCCGCCGCGGCCGTGAAGTCGGGCCTGGCGTCATATCGCTGCCGGAACTGCTGGATGAACCGGTCCGCCCGGTCGCGCGCCCCGGCATCCATCTGGAATTCTGCCACGAGCATGCCGGTTGCGGCGGAGCCCGCCGCGGCGGCGAAGGCGGACGAATCCAGCGCGCCGGGTCCGGCCAGGCGACCGCCATAGCCGGCGGCCCGCAGCGCCGCGGCCAGCGCGCCGGCGCGTTCCGGCGGCAGCCAGAGGAGCACGCCGTCCGGTGCGGCCCCGGCGACCGACTGGGCGAGGGCCGCCACATCGGCCTTGGGATCGATGTCGGCGATCCGGTCCAGGGGCGTCGCGGCGGCGCGCGCGGCCGATTCGAGATCGCGCCGGATCATCTTGCCAGGGTGCCCGACGGGCACGAAGGCCCACCAGTGGAGCGGGGCGCGGTCGGGCCGCCGCGCCGCGGCGAAGAGGGCCCCGGCCGCCAGGTCGGTGCGCGGAACGACGCTCACGGCCCAGATGACGCCGGCATCCGTCACCGATGAATCCGCGCAGACGGTGGCCATTGGCGCACGGGTGCGGCCGGAGACTTGGAGGATGAGGTGGGTGGCGGCGCCGTCCGACGGCGCGACGAGCCCGTCGACACGGCGTTCGCAGACGAGGGTCACCGCGTCGTTGCCCACGCTGCCCCACTGGCCGCTCCCGGTGCGCACTTCGAGCGCGACCGGAGCATCGGGGGTGTCGGCCTCGGCGACGGCGAGCTGCACGCCGCGCTGCAGGCTGGCCGCGTCCGGATCGGCGGACGGAGCGACGA